>NZ_JBFAIS010000024.1:0-131181 GCF_040654795.1 Streptomyces sp. NPDC050617
GTACCGGCTCGGGGTGGACGGCGGCGCTCATGGCCCACCGCGCCGGAGAGCGGAACGTGACCTCCGTAGAGGTGGACGAGGCCGTGGCGGACGGGCCCTTCGGCAGACCCGCCAGCTGCGCGGAGATCCGCTCGATGTCCGCGTCCGCCTTGGCCAGCCGCGTACGGATCTTCTCGACGACCTGGTCGGGCGCCTTGGCCAGGAACGCCTCGTTGCCGAGCTTCCCCGTGGCCTGCGCCTTCTCCTTCTCCGCCGCCGCGAGGTCCTTCGTCAGCCGCTTGCGCTCCGCCTCGACGTCGATCGTGCCGGACAGGTCCAGGGCCACGCTCGCGCCGGCCACCGGCAGGGAGGCGGTGGCGGCGAAGCCCTCGCCCGCGGGCTGGAGGCGCAGCAGCGAACGCATCGCCGCCTCGTGCGCGACCAGCGCCGTCCCCGCCAGCTCCAGTTGGGCCGGGACCTTCTGGCCCGGCTGGAGGCCCTGGTCGGCGCGGAACCGGCGGACCTCCGTGACGACCTGCTGGACGAGCTCGATCTCCCGCTCGGCCGCCGCGTCCCGGAAGCCGGAGTCGGCGGGCCACTCGGCGACGACGATCGACTCGCGCCCGGTCAGCGCGGTCCACAGCGACTCGGTGACGAACGGGACGATCGGGTGCAGCAGCCGCAGCGTGACGTCCAGCACCTCGCCCAGCACGCGCCGCGAGACGTCGGCCGCCGGGCCGCCCGCCTGGAAGGTGGTCTTGGACATCTCGACGTACCAGTCGAAGACCTCGTCCCACGCGAAGTGGAAGAGGGAGTCCGAGAGCTTCGCGAACTGGTAGTCGTCGTAGTAGGCGTCCACCTCGGCGACGACGGTGCCCAGCCGGGAGAGGATCCACCGGTCCGGCGCCGACAGCTGCTCGACGGGCGGCAGGTCGCCCTCGACGGTCGCGCCGTTCATCAGCGCGAAGCGCGTGGCGTTCCAGATCTTGTTGGCGAAGTTCCGGGACCCCTGGACCCAGTCCTCGCCGATCGGCACGTCCGTGCCGGGGTTGGCGCCGCGGGCCAGCGTGAAGCGGACGGCGTCGGAGCCGTACTTGTCCATCCAGTCCAGCGGGTTCACCGCGTTGCCGAAGGACTTCGACATCTTCTTGCCGCGCTCATCGCGGACCATTCCGTGCAGCACGATGGCGCGGAACGGCGGGGTGCCGTCCATCGCGTACAGCCCAAACATCATCATCCGCACGACCCAGAAGAACAGGATGTCGTAGCCGGTGACCAGGACCGAGTTCGGATAGAACTTCTCGACGCTCTCGGTCTTCTCGGGCCAGCCGAGCGTGGAGAACGGCCACAGCCCGGAGGAGAACCAGGTGTCCAGGACGTCCGTCTCCTGGTGCCAGCCCTCGCCGGACGGCGGCTCCTCGCCGGGGCCGACGCAGACCATCTCGCCGTTCGGCCCGTACCAGACGGGGATGCGGTGGCCCCACCAGAGCTGCCGGGAGATGCACCAGTCGTGGAGGTTGTCGACCCAGCCGAAGTAGCGGGACTCCATCTCCTGCGGGTGGATCGTCACCTCGCCGTCGCGGACGGACCTGCTCGCGGCCTCCGCGAGCGGGCCGACCTTGACCCACCACTGCATGGACAGCCGCGGCTCGATGGTCGTCTTGCACCGCGAGCAGTGGCCGACCGAGTGGGTGTACGGGCGCTTCTCCGCGACGATCCGGCCCTCGGCGCGCAGCGCGCCGACGATGGCGCTGCGGGCCTCGAAGCGGTCCAGCCCCTCGAACGGACCGGCGGCGGTGATCACGCCGCGCTCGTCGAGGACGGCGAGGTTCGGCAGGTCGTGGCGGCGGCCGATCTCGAAGTCGTTCGGGTCGTGGGCCGGGGTGACCTTCACGGCGCCCGTGCCGAACTCCGGGTCGACGTGCTCGTCGGCGACGATCGGGATGCGGCGGCCGGTCAGCGGCAGCTCGATCTCCGTGCCGACCAGGTGGCGGTAGCGGTCGTCGTCGGGGTGGACGGCGACGGCGGTGTCGCCGAGCATCGTCTCGGCGCGGGTCGTCGCGACGACGATGGCGTTCTCGCCCTCGCCGTAGCGGATGGAGACCAGCTCGCCGTCGTCGTCCTGGTACTCGACCTCGATGTCGGAGATCGCGGTCAGGCAGCGGGGGCACCAGTTGATGATGCGCTCGGCGCGGTAGATCAGCTCGTCGTCGTAGAGCCGCTTGAAGATGGTCTGGACGGCCGTGGAGAGGCCGTCGTCCATCGTGAAGCGCTCGCGGGACCAGGCGACGCCGTCGCCGAGCCGCTTCATCTGGCCGGAGATCTGGCCGCCGGACTCGTTCTTCCACTGCCAGACGCGCTCGACGAACGCCTCGCGCCCGAGGTCGTGGCGGGACTTGCCCTCCTTGGCCAGCTCGCGCTCCACGACGTTCTGCGTGGCGATGCCGGCGTGGTCCATGCCGGGCTGCCACAGCGTCTCGAAGCCCTGCATGCGCTTGCGGCGGGTGAGGGCGTCGATCAGCGTGTGCTCGAAGGCGTGGCCGAGGTGGAGGGAGCCGGTGACGTTGGGCGGCGGGATGACGACCGTGTACGGCGGCTTGTCGCTCTTCGCGTCCGCCTCGAAGTAACCGCGTTCTACCCAGCGCTCGTACAGCTTCCCCTCTACATCGGCCGGCGCGTACTGGGTCGGCAGTTCAGGGGTGCTGTTCGGCCCGCTGTCGGGGCGCTGCTGAGTGTTGTCGGTCACGGGGCAATTCTACGGGCCGCCGGTGCGCCGTTACGAACCAGTTACTGCCCCGCGGTAAAGGCCGTGTAAGCCGTCGGGGAGGATGAGGCTCATCTGTCACGTGCACGAAGTGAGAACAACGATGAGCAGCACCCAGCCGAGACCGTCCGACCAGTCGGGCCCCGAGCAGCAGCCTGCCGGCAGCGGCAGGAAGGGCCGGACGGTCGCACTGGCAGCCGGCGCGGTCGTCGTGGTCGCGGCGATCGTCGGCGGCATCGTCCTGCTGAACAGCGGAGACGACAAGGCCGAGGACTCCGCGAGCGCCACGGCGGACAGCGGAAAGAAGAAGGACGAGGCGAAGGACGAGGCGAAGAAGGGCGAGCCCGCGAAGTACGAGGGCAAGCGGTACCGGCTGACGACGCCGGAGACCGTGGCCGACGGCCTCAAGAAGGAGTCGGGCAGCGAGAACGAGAACGCGCCCGGCGCCGCCTTCCTCTCGGTCTTCGAGAAGCTGGGCGTGTCGAAGGCGCAGGGCGTCGGCGCCAGCTACAAGGGCGGCGAGAACCTCGGCAGCAAATGGCTCAAGTTCACCGGCGTCTACGGGGATGTGGCAGACCCCGAGAAGACGGTGGACCGGTACTTCGCCTCCATGGCGTCCGCCGGGGGCAAAAACACCGCGTCGGACAAGAGCGTGAAGTCGGAGTGGAAGGGCAGCCCGACGCGCCTCTCCGTCCCTGGTCTCGACGACGACGCCGTCCTGAAGTGCCAGAACGTCACGTACACGTCGGGCAAGGACGAGGCGGCGGGACGCAAGGGCATGTCCATGCCCAACTGTGTCTGGGCCGACCACACCACCGTGGGCATCCTGGTCCACTCGCACACCGCGTCCATGCTCGGCGAGGTCCCTCTTGAGACCGTCGGCGCGCTCAGCGCCAAGGTCCGCTCCGACGTCCGCGCCGAAATCACCTAACCACCTGCGCCAATCCAGTCGATCCACACGGGGAATCAGATGAGCTTCAACCAGCCGCCGCCGCAGCCCGGACCGCACGGGGGCGGGCAGCCCAATCCGTACGGGGGCGGCCAGCAGCCCCCTCAGCAGCCCAACCCCTACGCGCAGCAGCCGGGTTACGGCTACCCGCCGCAGAACGGCGCGACGCCGCCGCCCCCGCCGCAGCAGCAGCCGGGGCCCTACGGCCAGCCGCCGCAGCAGCCATACGGCCAGCCGCAGTACGGGCAGCAGCCCCCGTACGGCCCTCCGGGCATGCCGGGCCCGTACCAGCAGCCTCCGGGCGGCGGCCGGAACAAGGGCAAGGCGATAGCCCTGGCCGTCGGCGCGGTCGTCGTGGTGGCGGCCATCGTCGGGGGCATCGTCCTGCTCAACGGCGGTGACGACGACAAGGGCGGCAGCGAGGCGAAGGGCAAGGGCGGCGACAAGGGCAGCAGCTCCAGCGCCGGCCCGAGCTCTGGCTCCGGCTCCGGCTCCAAGGGGCTCGGCTCGGACAGCGGCAAGCAGTACAAGCTGACGACCCCGGCGACGGTCGCCGGCGGCTACGAGCGGGAGGGCGCCGGCAAGGACGAGAGCGACATGCCTCCGGCGCAGCGCGAGGCGCAGAAGAACCGGATACCGGGAATGACCGACAGCCATCCGGTGGCCGCCGAGTACCAGCGCGGCTCGGAGAAGGTGTCGTTCAACGGCCAGTACGGGCAGATCAGCAACCCGGAGGCCGCCGTCGACTACACCTTCGCCCTGGAGGAGAAGAACACGAAGGGCTCCACCTCGGTGAAGTTCACGCCGCAGGGCAGCCCCGAGAAGTTCACCCCGAACGGCGCCGACGATGCTGTCATGAAGTGCCAGGCGTACAAGCTCACCAAGACCGGGAGCACGAAGACGGTGTCGCTCCCGATCTGCGTCTGGGCGGACTCCAGCACGATCGGCGAGGTCATCCTCGCCGATCAGGTGAGCGGCCTGAGCGGCGGCAAGCCGCTCGAAGACGTCGCCGAACTCGCCGCCACGTTCCGCACGGACGCCCGCGCCGAGATCAGCTAGCAGCCGACACCAGCCCTGAGGGGGAATCAGATGAGCTTCAACCAGCCGCCGCCGCAGCAGCCCGGACCGTACGGAGGTGGGCAGCCCAATCCGTACGGGGGCGGCCAGCAGCCCCCTCAGCAGCCCAACCCCTACGCGCAGCAGCCGCCGCAGCCGGGTTACGGCTACCCGCCGCAGCAGCAGCCGGGCCCGTACGGTCAGCCGCCCCAGCAGCAGCCTTACGGGCAGCAGCCCCCGTACGGACAGCCCCCGTACGGCGGCCAGCCGCAGTACGGGCAGCCGCCGTTCCCGCCGCCGCCTCCGCCGCGCAACAAGAACAAGCTGATCGCCATGGTCGCGATCGGCGCCGTGGTGGTCGTCGGCGGCGGCGTGGCCGCGGCCGTCCTGCTGATGGGCGGCGATGACAGCGGCGGCGGTCAGGCGATGAAGCTCGTCACCCCGCAGACGCTGGACGGCGGCGCGTACAAGCTGAACGCCGACACCGATGCGCTCAAGGCGCAGGGCAGGAGCGTTCAGGACAGCATGCCCAAGGGCGCCACCTCCGTCCTCGGCAGCTACAAGCCCGCCGACAACCCCACGGCCTCGCTGTCGTTCTCCGGCGCGTACGGCACCATCGGCAGCCCCGAGAAGGTCAAGGACGGAATGTTCAAGGGCTTCGAGGGCGGGATGATGGGCACGACCGTGGTGCAGGATCGCCAGAAGTTCACCCCGAACGGCTCGGACGGCCCGACCGTCGAGTGCGAGGTCGTCAAGATCCAGAGCCGGGTCTACGCCCCGGCCTGCGTATGGGCCGAGAAGTCGAACGCGGCGATGGTCCTGTCGGTCGATACCAAGAACGTCAGCGAGGACTCCGTGGACCTCAAGGCGTTCGCGAAGACCACCGCGAGCATCTACAAGGACACTCGCAAGCCCGCCTGACGCGACGGCGCATGACGAAGGGGCGCCCGGTCCGTCGGACCGGGCGCCCCTTTCGGCTGTACTGGCAGGCGGCGCGCGCTACGCGCTCTTCTCGTGGCGCTCGTCCTTGCCGATGATGCGCGGCTCGCGGGGCACCAGCGTGGGGTTCACGTTGGAGTGCACGACCTCTTCGGTGATGACGACGCGGGCCACGTCCTTGCGGGACGGCACCTCGTACATCACCGACTGGAGGACCTCCTCCATGATGGCGCGCAGCCCGCGCGCGCCGGTGCCGCGCAGGATCGCCTGGTCGGCGATGGCCTCCAGCGCGGGCCGGTCGAACTCCAGCTCCACACCGTCGAGTTCGAACAGCCGTTGATACTGCTTGATGAGGGCGTTACGCGGCTCGACGAGAATCTGGAGCAGCGCCTCGCGGTCGAGGTTGTGCACGGAGGTGATGACCGGCAGCCGGCCGATGAACTCGGGGATCATCCCGAACTTCACCAGGTCCTCCGGCATGACCTCCTGGAACTGGTCGCTGGCCTCGATCTCGCGCTTCGAGCGGATGGTGGCGCCGAAGCCGATGCCCTTGGCGCCCGCCCGCGACTCGATGATCTTCTCCAGACCGGCGAACGCGCCGCCCACGATGAAGAGCACGTTCGTGGTGTCGATCTGGATGAATTCCTGGTGCGGGTGCTTGCGGCCGCCCTGAGGCGGAACCGAGGCGGTGGTGCCCTCCAGGATCTTCAGCAGGGCCTGCTGGACGCCCTCGCCGGAGACATCGCGGGTGATCGACGGGTTCTCGCTCTTGCGGGCGACCTTGTCGATCTCGTCGATGTAGATGATGCCGGTCTCGGCCTTCTTGACGTCGTAGTCGGCGGCCTGGATCAGCTTGAGCAGGATGTTCTCGACGTCCTCGCCGACATAGCCGGCCTCCGTGAGCGCGGTCGCGTCGGCGATCGCGAACGGGACGTTGAGCATCCGGGCCAGCGTCTGTGCGAGCAGGGTCTTGCCGGAGCCGGTGGGTCCGAGCAGCAGGATGTTGGACTTCGACAGCTCGATGCCGTCGTCCCGGTTGCCCGCGTTCTCGCCCGCCTGAACCCGCTTGTAGTGGTTGTAGACCGCGACTGACAGTGCCTTCTTCGCCGGCTCCTGGCCGACGACGTAACCCTCGAGGAACTCGTAGATCTCGCGCGGTTTGGGGAGCTCCTCCCACCGCACCTCGGAGGTCTCAGCGAGCTCTTCCTCGATGATCTCGTTGCAGAGGTCGATGCACTCGTCGCAGATGTACACACCAGGACCCGCGATGAGCTTCTTCACCTGCTTCTGGCTCTTTCCGCAGAACGAGCACTTGAGCAGGTCGCCGCCGTCACCAATGCGTGCCACGAGGTGCTTCCCCTTCGCCTGGGATCCGCCCTGTTCTGCGGACCCGGGTGCTTGCCTATCGACGGTACCTTGCCGGGCCCCCCGTGCGGGCCCCCCTTGGACCGACTCGGTCCAAGGGGGATACCAGCGGCACAGCGATCAAACGGAAACGGAACTCTTCCGGGTCGAGACGATCTGGTCGACCAGACCGTACGCGAGGCACTCCTCGGCCGTGAGGATCTTGTCGCGCTCGATGTCGTCGCGGATCTTCTCGATCGGCGTCGTCGAGTGCTTGGCCAGCAGATCCTCCAGCTGCGCACGCATCCGCAGGATTTCGTTGGCCGCGATCTCCAGGTCGGAGACCTGGCCGCGGCCGGTCTCGCTGTACGGCTGGTGGATCAGGATACGGGCGTTGGGCAGCGCCATCCGCTTGCCCGGCGTGCCCGCGGCGAGCAGCACGGCCGCGGCGGACGCCGCCTGGCCCATGCAGACCGTCTGGATGTCCGGCTTCACGAACTGCATCGTGTCGTAGATGGCGGTCAGCGCGGTGAACGAGCCGCCGGGCGAGTTGATGTAGATCGAGATGTCGCGGTCCGGGTCCATCGACTCCAGGCACAGCAGCTGCGCCATGACGTCGTTGGCGGAGGCGTCGTCGATCTGGACGCCGAGGAAGATCACCCGCTCCTCGAAGAGCTTCGCGTACGGGTCGTACTCGCGCACGCCCTGCGAGGTGCGCTCCACGAAGCGCGGAACGATATAGCGGGACTCCGCCGCGGGGCCGGTGTACAGGCCGCTGCCGGGGTTGCTGTTCATCTGCGTGTTCACCATCCTGGTGGCGTTCGGTGGGCTGGAGGTCGGCTGTCAGGCGTCCGGGTGCTCAGGCCCCGGTGCCGCCCCCGCCCGGAATGTTCGCCGCGGCCTGGTAGACGCCGTCGATCAGGCCGTACTCCTTGGCCTCCTCGGCGGAGAACCAGCGGTCGCGGTCGGAGTCGCGCGTGACCTGCTCGACGGTCTGGCCGGTGTGGAGGGCGGTGAGCTCCGCCATCCGCTTCTTGGTGTGCAGCAGCCGCTCGGCGTGGATCTTGATGTCCGAGGCGGAGCCCGCGAGGCCCGCGGAGGGCTGGTGGATCAGGATCTCGGCGTTGGGCAGCGCGAACCGCTTGCCCGGCGTGCCGGCGCTGAGCAGGAACTGGCCCATCGAGGCGGCGAGGCCCATGGCGATGGTGACCACGTCGTTCTTGATGTACTGCATGGTGTCGTAGATCGCCATGCCGGCCGAGATCGAACCGCCCGGACTGTTGATGTAGAGGAAGATGTCCTTGTCCGGGTCCGCGGCAAGGAGGAGCAGCTGCGCCGTGATCTTGTTGGCGATGTCGTCGTCGACCGGCTGGCCGAGGAAGATGATCCGTTCCCCGAGCAGTCGGTTGTAGACCTGGTCGCCGAGGCCACCGAAGCTCGGCTCGCCGGCGGCGGCGGAAGGCATCAGATTCGTCACGTATCCACCTGCTCGTTGTTCGACGGCCGCGTGCCGTCTCAGCGTCTCTTCTTCTCGGGCGGGGGTCGGGCCGGCCGTTCGGTGCTCCGCGCCGCGCTTCCGTGGACTCCCCTGCCCGCGTATCTACGGACCCTAACGCGCTGGTCGGCGGCGGCCATCCCGCATCAGGAACTGTTCGCTCTGAGCGCAGGTTCCAGAGCCCTCACGGGGCCGTTCCGCCCCGCCCTATACGTACGGGCCCGAACGCGCGAACACGTCCGGACCCGTACGTACGAGCTGTGGGCCAGCGGGGCTCAGCCCTCGGACTTGGCCTCGGCCGGGGCGTCGGTCTCCGCGGCCTCGTCGGCGGCGTCAGCACCTTCGGTGCCTTCGACGGTTTCGGCCGTCTCGTCCTCGTCGTCCAGGTCCACGGTCTCGCCGTTGCTGTCCTTGACCGTGGCGGCCTCGACGACGACCGCGAGGGCCTTGCCGCGGGCGACCTCGCCGACGAGCATCGGCACCTGGCCGCCCTCGACGACGGCCTGGGCGAACTGGTCGGGGCTCATGCCGGAGGACTGCGCACGGCGCATCAGGTGCTCGGTGAGCTCCTCCTGGCCGACCGACAGCTTCTCCTTGTTGACGAGCTCGTCCAGGATGAACTGGGTCTTGATGCCCTTCTCGGCCTGCTCCTTGGTCTCGGCGTCGAACTCTTCCTCGGTCTTGCCCTGGATCTCCAGGTACTTGGCGAGGTCGAGGCCCATCTGGCCGAGCTGGTGGTTCACGAGGTTGTGCTTGCGGGTCTCGATCTCGTCCGCGAGCAGCTTCTCGGGGATCGGCACCTCGGCGAGCCCGAGCAGCTCGTCCAGGACCTTCTCCTGGGCCTGGGTGGCCTGGTCGTACTTCTTCATCTGCTCAAGGCGCTTGCGGCTGTCGGCGCGCAGCTCCTCCAGCGTGTCGAACTCGCTCGCCAGCTGGGCGAAGTCGTCGTCCAGCGCGGGCAGTTCGCGGGACTTGACGGCGGTGACGTCGACCTTGACCTCGGCCTCCTTGCCCTCGGCGCTGCCGCCCTTGAGCTCGGAGGTGAAGGTCGCGGAGCCGCCGGCCTCAAGGCCCGTGACGGCCTCGTCGATGCCGTCCAGCAGCTGGCCGGAGCCGATGGTGTAGTCGACGCCCTGCGCGACGCCGTCCTCCAGCACCTCGCCGTCGACCTTGGCCTCCAGGTCCACCACGACGATGTCGCCCTCGGCGGCGGCGCGCTCGACCGGGGAGGTCGTGGCGAAGCGCTCGCGGAGCTGCTCGACCGACTTGTCGACGTCGTCGTCCGAGACCTCGACGGCGTCGACGGTGACCTCGATGCCGGAGTAGTCCGGGATCTCGATGGCCGGGCGGATGTCCACCTCGGCGGTGAAGGCCAGCAGCTCGCCGTCCTTCAGCTCGGTGATGTCGACCTCCGGCTGGCCGAGGGGGTTGAGCTCACCCTCGTTGACCGCCTCGGTGTAGAACTTCGGGAGGGCGTCGTTGACGGCCTCCTCCAGCACCGCACCGCGGCCGAACCGCTGGTCGATGACGCGGGCCGGGATCTTGCCCTGACGGAAGCCCTTCACCGTGACCTGCTGGTTGATCTTCTTGTACGCCGCGTCGAGGCTGTCCTTGAGCTCCTCGAAGGGCACCTCGACAGTGAGCCGAACCCGAGTCGGGTTCAGGGTCTCCACGGCGCTCTTCACGGTTCGGTCTCCTTGGGGCTGACTTCTGGGGTTCTGCTGAGGTTCAGCGATTCTGCTGGGTTCAGCTGATCGCGCCCGGGATAGAGACACACGGACGCGCAGCTTGCATAGTAACCGCAAGCGCCTGGGCGCCCATAATGTGATCTTGCTGGTCGGGGTGGCCGGATTCGAACCGACGACCTTCCGCTCCCAAAGCGGACGCGCTACCAAGCTGCGCCACACCCCGTCGGTGCGACACGTAGGGTACATGCCCGCGGGGGCGTCGGACGCCGCTTATTCGCGCGGGGTCCGCGGCACGCGTCGCCCCGTGCGCGGGGGCGTGTGCGAGGCGGGCTCCGGACCCGCTAGGATGCACTGCGTGCCGCACGGTCTTTCGGGACCGGCCTCCCCGGAGGGTTCGGCGGCGCTCGCGGGCGTAGCTCAATGGTAGAGCCCCAGTCTTCCAAACTGGCTACGCGGGTTCGATTCCCGTCGCCCGCTCCATTCGATCCCCGGCCCGGTCCGCGATGCGTTCGCGGTCCGGGCCGGAGTCGTTTCGCGGCTCGTGCGCGAACAGGCCGCGGACAGGTCGCGGACAGATTTGCGGTCAGGTTTGCGGGCGGGTTTCCGGGCAACGAGGAGAAGAGGGGTCGGCACGCCGTGGCCGGGCGGTGTGCGGGTGGCGTGAATCGCCGGGGCCCGCGGCGCGCCTCATTAGGGTGGCTGTATGGAGATCTGGCTCAATCCCGCGTGCTCGAAGTGCCGTTCGGCGGTGCGGCTGCTCGACGAGGAAGGCGCGGACTACACCGTGCGCCGCTATCTGGAGGACCCGCCGAGCGCGGCGGAGCTGCGGGAGGTACTGGGGCGGCTCGGGCTGGAGCCGTGGGACATCACGCGCACGCAGGAGGCGGCCGCGAAGGAGCTGGGGCTCGCCGACTGGCCGCGCGAGGCGGATCGGCGCGACCGGTGGATCGAGGCGCTGGCCGCGCACCCGAAGCTGATCCAGCGGCCCATCATCACCGCGGACGACGGCAGCGCGGCCGTGGCGCGGGACGCGGAGACCGTAAGGGACGTGCTCTCCCGGCAGCCGTAAGGGCGGCGGGGCGGCTGGTCAGAACTTGATGCCGTTGACGGTCTCGGCGATGGAGTTGAGGAACTTCTGTATCGACGGCGCCATCCCCGTGGAGGCGAGGAAGAAGCCGAAGAGCATCGCGACGATCGCCGGCCCGGCCTTGAGGGAGCCCCCACGCATGAGCACTACCAGGACAATTGCCAACAGAAGCACCACAGATAGCGAAATGGCCACAACTGATCACACCCTCGGTCGGAATCCGTCACGCCGGCCCGGGAGACATACTGCCCCGCACAGCCCCCGCGGCAACCATGGTGCCACCAACTTGCCCGCCGTTGGAGTCGGGTGACGGAAGGTCGGCCATCCGCGTGTCGCGGTTCCGGATGGCGCGAACCCATGGGCCGTACGGGCGCCGGCCCATGGGACGGTATTCGGCCGACCTGGCGCATTGACTCAGATCGGCCTGATCATTTCGCTTCGCAAACCATGACGTTCTCGAACACAGCGGGATATTCCTGATACCGAACAAGCTGATCTTTTGCCCCTTTTGGGGAGGACGGGCCGCCTCAAAGGGCCCGGAACGGACGAGATCTAGCCGCCGTGCGGGGAATTGATGAATACCCGGTGAATATCCCTGGACAAAGTTTTACGCATTCGGGGTTTCGCCACTAGGGTGCCTCAAATGTTCCACGCGGCCATGCCCCCCGTACGCACAGTGGACTCGACGCCCGAAAGGCAGAACGCCCCCGCGCCGCCCGCGGCTCCGAAGGCCGGGCAGCGCGACCCCTTCTTCGACAACGCGAAGTATCTGGCGATAGTTCTCGTCGCCATGGGCCACGCGTGGGAGCCCCTCACGCACGGCGGCCGCGCGGCCATGGCGCTCTATATGACCGTCTACGCCTTCCATATGCCGGCCTTCATCCTCATCTCCGGCTATTTCTCCCGGAGTTTCGACCTCAGCCCGGCCAAGCTCAAGCGGCTGATCACCGGGGTGGCCGTGCCGTACGTGATCTTCGAGGTCGCGTACACGCTCTTCCAGCACTGGGCGGACGACTCCCCTCCGGAGGCCATCAGCCTCACCAACCCCTGGTATCTGAACTGGTTCCTGGCCGCGCTCTTCATCTGGCGGCTGACCACGCCCATCTGGAAGCTCGTCCGCTGGCCGGTGCCGCTGTCGCTGGTGATCGCGGTGCTCGCCGCCATGTCCCCGCACGTCGGCAGCGACTTCGACATGAAGCGGGTGCTCCAGTTCCTGCCGTTCTTCGTGATAGGGCTCCATCTCAAGCCGGAGCACTTCCAGTTGGTCCGGCGCAGAGCGGTGCGGATCGCGGCCGTGCCGGTGGCGCTCTGCGCGGTCGTCTTCGCCTACTGGGCCGCGCCCCGGATGAACAGCGCGTGGTTCTACCACAATTCGGCCGTGCAGGACCTGGGCGTCTCCATGTGGACCGCGCCCGTCATGGAGCTGGCCCTCTTCGGCTGCGCCATGGTGCTCACGGCCGCCTTCCTGGCCCTGGTCCCGAGGCGGCGGACATGGTTCACGGCGCTCGGCGCGGGGACCCTGTACGGGTATCTGCTGCACGGCTTCGTGATCAAGCTGTCCCGCTGGTGGGGCTGGTACGACGAGCACCCGTGGGTGCGCACCCCGCTGGGCGAGATCGTGGTGACGGTCCTCGCGATCGCGATGATCACAGTGCTGTGCTCGCCGCCGGTGCGGAAGGTGTTCCGGTTCGCCATGGAGCCGAAGATGGCGTGGGCGTTCCGGAAGGACGCCGCGGAGCCGGCACGGGCCCGTACCCGTACCGGCTCCTGACTCGTACGTGCGTACCGGCTCCTGAGACTTACGTCCGTACCGCCGCCGGTCAGCGCCGGCGCAGCACCGCGCGGGCGGGCAGCGAGGTCGCCGCGAGGCCCAGCACCACGGCCGCTCCCGCGAAGCTCCCATAGAGGGCCGGCGGTATGTAGGGGCCCGCGCCGGTGAGGCCGCGCATCATCGGTACGAGCGTGGCGAGCGCGATCGCCGTGCCGAGCACGATGCCCGCGAGAGCCACCAGCAGCGCCTCCCAGCGGACCATGCCGAGCACCTGGCGGCGGGTGGAGCCGATGAGCCGCAGCGTGCCGAGTTCGCGGCGGCGGTCGAAGACGGTCATCACCAGGGTGTTGACGGCGGCGACGGCCGCGAAGCCGCCGAGCACCGCGGCCATCAGGGTGTTGGCCCAGGCGGAGACCTCGCGGTCCCGGTCCTCGGCGGCCGCGTACCCCGCGCGGTCCGTCACGTCGCCGAGGGGCGCGAGCTTCCCGGCGACCTGCCGCGCGTCGGCGCCGCGCGCGTCCCGTACCAGCACGCCGCTGTCGAAGCCCGCGGTGACGTGCGGGGCCAGGGCCGTACGGTCCATGGTGACCTGGGAGACGCCGAGCCCCCGGCCGTAGGTCGCGACGATCTCGGGGCGGGCCTTCGTGCCGTCCGGCAGGACCAGGGAGATCCGGTCGCCGACCTGCACTTCGGCGCTGGAGGCGAGGTTGGCGTCGATCGCGGCCTTGCCCGGGCCCAGGGCGTCGAGGCTGCCGCCGCGGACGTCGAGGTCCTGGACGGCGCGCAGGTCGGCGCCGGTGCCGCCGACGCCCTGCGCGGAGGCGGTCAGCGGCCCGTCGGTCGCCGAGGACGTGTAGAGCACGCTCGTGCGGAGCAGGCCGACGGCCGTCTCGACGCCGGGGACCGCCGCGGCCTTCGCCGCCGTGCCGGCCGGCAGCCCGCCGGGCGCGGAGATCACATGGTCGGCGGTGATGCCGGCGCGCTGCTGCGCCTGGCGGGCGTGGTCCTCGCTGGTGTGCATGAACACCAGCGTCGAGGCGAAGGCCATGGCCAGCACGATCGGGGTGATCGCGGAGGCCAGGCGGCGCGAGTTGGCGCGGGAGTTGACGGAGGCGAGGTGCGCGGCGGCGGGTCCGGCCCGCATCGGCAGGCCGATGAGGCAGGCGCACAGGCGGGCCACGAGCGGGCCGAGCAGCCCGACGCCGAGCATGAAGAGCATGACGATGCCGGAGGCGGTGTTGGCCGCGTCGTCGCCGGTCAGGGTGGCCGCGACGATGGCCAGGGCGACGCCGCCGGCGAGGGCCGCGACGCCGAGGACCGTACGGACGGCGCCGGGGCGGGAGCGTTCCACGGCGGCTTCGCCGAGGGCCTGGCCGGGCTTGATGCGGGCGGGTCGGCGGGCGGCGGCGGCCCCGGCGCCGAGCGCGGTGAGCAGGCCCACGCCGACGGCGGCGGCGAGCGGGATGCCGGAGACGGCGAGGTGCACGGCGTCCGGGACCGCGCCCTTCTCCTTCAGCTGCCCGAACCACCAGCGCGCGAGGGCGATGCCGGGCAGGCAGCCGAGCGCTCCGGCGAGGGGCGCGACGAGCAGCGCCTCGGCGGCGACGGAACGGCGGATCTGGCGCGGGGTGGCGCCGATGGCGCGCAGCAGCGCGAACTCGCGGGCCCGCTGGCCGACGGAGAGGGCGACGGTCCCGGCCGCGGTGAAGATCGCGACCATGGTCGCGATGCCGCCGAAGGAGCCGCCGAGCGCGATCAGCATTTCCTTGGACTGGGCGAGCGCGGGCTGTTCGACGGCGCCGCGGTCGTCGCCGGTGTGCACCTGGGCGGCCTTGCCGACGGCCTGCTCGACGGAGTGCGCGAGACGGCCCGCGGAGGTGCCGTCCGCGGGCAGCACGGCGACCGCGTCGATCTTGCCGGGGTGGCCGGAGAGTTGGACGGCCTGGGCGTCGGCGAGCCAGGCGGTGGGCGCGGCCGTATGGGCGGTACGTGTCGTACGGGCCGTACCGGCGACGGTGAGGTCGCGGGCGCCGCCGGGGGTGTCCAGGGTGACGCGGTCACCGGTCTCGGCGTGCGCGGCGCGGGCGGTGGCCTCGTCGAGGACGACCTGCCCGGGGCGCGGGGCACTGCCGGTGGCGAGTTCGGTGTGGGTGAAGGCGGTCGAGCCCCAGCCGTGGGCGGTGACGGGGGCGGTGCTCCCGGCAGCCTTGAGGTGCGCGGGGTAGGTGACATCCGCGATCGCCGCCGAGACGCCGGGGGCCTGCGCGATCGTGCGGGTGAGCGAGGCGTCGAGGCGGGCCGTGTCCGGGAGCGGCTCGGACTCCTTCTCGCGGTCCTCGCCGTGCCCGGTCACGTAGTGCGCCTTCTGGTCGGCGGCGGCCACCACGGGGGCCCCGGCGTACCGCTCGGGCGGCGCGGAGGCCCGTATGCCGGTCTCCAGGAGGATGCCGCAGGCCGAGACGATCATCGCGGCCATCAGCAGGGCGACGAAGGTCCCCACGAAGGACGCGGGTTTGAAGCGGACGGCCGCGCGGGCCAGTCCGTTGGTGCCCGCCTTGGGGGCGTTTGCCTGCTTGTTCACGCCGCCGCGCCCTCGAAGGAGCCCGGCCGGGCGGTGAGCGAGACCATCCGGCCGGCGATCTGGTCGGCGGAGGCGCGGTGGAGGCTGTCGGCGATGGAGCCGTCCGCGAGGAAGAGGACGCGGTCGGACCAGGCGGCGGCGACCGGGTCGTGGGTGACCATGACGACGGTGGCGCCCAGGGTGTCGACGGCGTGCCGGAGCAGGCCGAGCACCTCGGCCGCGGTGCCGGTGTCGAGCGCGCCGGTGGGCTCGTCCGCGAAGACGACGTCCGGGCGGGTGATCAGGGCGCGGGCGATGGCGACGCGCTGCTGCTGGCCGCCGGAGAGCTCGCCGGGGCGGCGGGCGCTCTTGTCGCCGAGGCCCACCTGGGAGAGCACCTCCGCGGCGCGCCGTCGGTCGGCCCGCTCCCCCGCGAGACGCATCGGGAGGACTACGTTCTGCTCGACGGTCAGCGACGGGAGCAGGTTGAACGACTGGAAGACGAAGCCGAGGCGGCTGCGGCGCAGCTCGGTCAGCTTGTTCTCGTTCATGCCGGTGATCTCGGTGCCGCCGAGCCGTACGGAACCCTCGGACGGGCGGTCGAGCCCGGCCGCGCACTGGAGGAAGGTCGACTTGCCCGAGCCGGAGGGCCCCATCACGGCGGTGAAGCTGCCGCGCGGGAGGGCGAGGTCGAGGGAGCGCAGGGCGTGGACGGCGGATGTCCCGCGGCCGTAGCGGCGGGAGACCCCGCGCAGTTCGACGGCCCAGTCGCCGGTGCCCGCGGTGACGTCCGCCGCCCCCGGCGCACCGCCCCCGGCCCGGTCGTCACTCTGTCGCTTGCCGCGCAGCCCCATGGCCCCGCCTCTCGTCTCGTGGTTCCCGCACTGTGGTCGACATCGGAAACCTACGGTTCCGGCGCAGGTCAAGGCCATGGCGCCGACCGGTGGACCGGGGGTGGGGGCAGCACCACCAGAGGCGCTGGGCGTAACCACCCCAGAATCGTTTGGTAAACTAACTACTCGCCTTTTCTTGACTCCCCCTTGACCGAATGAACACCGTCCGGCCGAACTCTGGAGGAGCCATCGGACACGCAGACACCCTCATCGCCATGGGCGGCGCTTTTCTGGCGGCAGCCGTCCTCGCCCGCGTCGGAGGCCGCATCGGCCTGCCGACCATCCCCCTCTTCATCCTGGCCGGGATCCTCCTCGGCCCGCACACGCCCGGCATCGTGCTGGTCGCGGACCCGCACGACCTGGAGATGCTCTCCGCGCTCGGCCTGGTCCTGCTCCTCTTCTACCTCGGGCTCGAATTCCACCTGGACGACCTCAAGACCGGCGGCCGCAAGATGGCCCTGGCGGGCGGCGCGTATCTGGCGCTGAACGTCGGCGCGGGCCTGGCCTTCGGCTTCGCCACCGGCTGGGGCACCTCCGAGGCGCTGGTCCTCGCCGGTGTGCTCGGCATCTCCTCGTCCGCGATCGTCACCAAGGTCCTCGTCGACCTCGGCCGGCTCGGCAACGGCGAGACCAAGCCGATCCTCGGCATCATCGTGGTCGAGGACATCTTTTTGGCCCTCTACCTGGCCGCCCTCCAGCCGATCCTGTCGGGCGCGGACAGCCTGGCGTCGGCGGCGGGAGACGCGGCCAAGGCGTTCGGCTTCCTGCTGCTGCTCGCGGTCGCGGCCCGCTGGGGCACCCGGCTCATCGGCAAGCTGATGCACACCAAGGACGACGAGCTGCTCGTCATCTCGTTCCTGGGCGTCGCCGTCCTCGTCGCGGGCGTCTCCGAGTGGTTCGGGGTCGCGGACGCCATCGGCGCGTTCATGGTGGGTCTGATGCTCGGCAGTACGAGCTCGGGCGACCGCATCCGGACGCTGGTGCACCCGCTGCGCGACGCGTTCGGGGCGATCTTCTTCTTCGCGTTCGGGCTCTCGATCGACCCGGGCGACCTGCCGGGCGTGCTCGCGCCGGTGCTGATCGCGGTCGCGGTGACGCTGGTGATGAACGTGGCCGCGGGGCTCGTGGCCGCCCGCCTCTACGGCTTCGGCCCGCAGCCCGCAGCGAACATCTCCACGACGCTGCTGGCGCGCGGCGAGTTCGCGCTGATCCTCGCCACGATGGCCGCCGGGGCGGGGCTCGATCCGCAGCTCTCCCCGTTCATCGCGGGGTACGTGCTCGTCCTGGCCGTACTCGGCCCGCTGGCCGCCGGCCGCTCGGAGTGGCTCGCGCGGCTGCTGCCGGGCGGTCCCGCACAGCCGCCGGGCGGCGGCGGGGCGCTGTCGTCACCGGCCTCGGAGCGGGTGTGACGCACACCGGCCGGCCGACGGGTCGCGCGGGCCGACCGACGAGTTCGCGCGGGCCGGCCGGGGACTGCCGGCGGGCCCGTACGCGGCTCGGCTCCTGTCGCGGGCTCAGCCGGTGAGCTTGTCCAGGAAGGCGAACAGGTTGCCGCGCATGCGCGCGACCTGTTCCTCCACCGTCAGAGACTCCTCGAAGCGCCCGCCCGCCTGCGGCGTCTTCTTACCCCGGATGTAGAGGGAGCAGGCGAGGTCGGAGCAGATGTACTCGCCGACCGAGTCGCCCTGCCGCCCTGCCGGGCCGACCTTGCGGGCCGCCATCAACGACACGCCGTCGCCGGGGTGCGTGGTCAGGCAGAGCGAGCACATGCCGCGGTGGAGCAGGCCGCGCCGGCCGGCGGAGGCGCGCAGCGCCACGCCGGTCAGTTCGCCGCCGCGCTCGGCGACGAGGTAGCCGCGGTCGGGGGCTCCCTGGTCGCGCCAGCCCAGGAAGTCCAGGTCGTCCCAGCGCCGCTCGTCGAGGTCACGGGGGACCGCGAGCCGCTTCGCCTCTCCTTTGGAGCAATTGACGAACGACGCGCGGATGTCCTGCTCACTCACTGCCCTCATGGTTCGGACGCTAACAGCGCCTATTTCTATTAGGCAAACACTTAAAATGCTTAGGTTGGATGGCTCCCCGCCCCGCGTCTCTCCCCCTTGAGGACTCGTGATGCCCGTACCGACCGACCCCCTGACCCCGGCGCTGACGTCGCTGCGGGCGACCCGGTGGTTCACCGACGAACCCGTACGCGAGGAGCAGTTGCGTGCGGTGCTGGAGGCCGGGCGCTGGACCGGCTCGGCGCGCAACCGGCAGCCGTGGCGGTTCGTGGTGGTGCGCAGCGGAGCGATCCGCCGGCAGCTGGCGCGCCTGGGCGCGTACGCGGGGCATCTCGCCGCCGCGCCCGTGGTGATCGCGCTCGCGGTGGAGGAGACCGCGGGCGGGGAGGACGCGCAGTTCGACGCCGGGCGCGCGGCGCAGAACATGATGCTGGCCGCCCACGTCCAGGGGCTGGGCAGCTGCCCCGCGTCGTTCTTCCCCGCCGCGAACGCCGACCGGGCCGGGCCGCTGTGCCGGGTCGCGCCCCCGTGGCGGGTACGCACCGCCCTGTCCCTCGGGTATCCGGCTCCGGCGCCGGCCGGGAAGTCGGCGATCCCCACCGGGCGGCTGCCGCTGGCGGAACTGGTCACCGAGATCCCCGACGAACCGGCCGGCTGACGGCTGCCGGAAGGGGTGGCGCCCGTCGGCGCGGACCCTCGCCGCGCTTTCCGGGGCGGCGCGGCCTCCCCCGGCCCGTCCATGGACCGGGCCGGGGACGGGCCCGGCGCGTCAGCGGGCGCCGTTCGACCATGGCGCGAGGAGGTCGGCGACCCGCTGTACGGACGCGACGACGTCCGCGGTGTCGACGGCGGTGTAGCACAGCCGGAAGTAGCCCGGCTCGGCGCAGGACAGCAACTGGCCCGGCAGCAACTGCACTTGGGCGTAGGTGGCGATGTACCAGCGCAGCCACTCCTCCTCGCTGGAGATGTTCGGGAACAGGATCGGCAGGGCCGCCGTCCCCTGCTTCTCGGCGTCGGCGGCGAACGGCTCCGGTACGCGCTCGGGCTGCGGGAAGTGCGGCCCGATCTCCGGCGGGATCACGGCGGTGCCCCGCGGAGGCAGATAGGCGCGCAGGTCGAGCCAGAAGAACTGCGCGGCGTTCTGCCCTTCGCGGTAGCGGTACGGGAGGCGGCCACTGTCGAGCGCGGCGCGGGTTTCCTCGAACGCGGTCGTCAGCCAACCCCGGTATTGCCGCATCAATTCGAGGGGGTAGCTCTTTCCGCCGATCGTGGTCTTCAGCATCTTGCCGATGACGAAGTGTTTGAGCGAGTCGAACGGAGTGAACCAGGAGTAGCTGTTCTGCTTGTCCTTGATTCCCTTCATGGCCAGTTGGACCATCGGCGACCGTGAGATCACGATTCCGGCCTTGAGGCCCGACATTCCGAAGTCCTTGGCGAATCCCCAGACGACGTGGACGCGGTCCCGCGCCTCCGGATTGTTCTTGTACGCGGCCAGGGACAGGGCGCTGACGAACTCCGGTACGGCGCCGGTGAGCTGGGAATGCGCGTACATCTCGTCGGAGATGATGTGCATCCCCGTCTCGTTGAGGACCCACCGGTAGACGCTCTCCAGCAGGTCCTTGCTGTAGTTGTCGCCCAAGGGGTTGTTGGGGTTGGTGAGGACGAGCAGCTTCGGGGGTTCCGGCTGGGTCCGGTAGAAGTGCTGGATGTCCTCCAGTGTGAGGTCGAAGTGCTCTTCGCCCAGCTCACGGAGGTGTACGGGGACGCAGACCAGCTCGGGGCGCTGCTCGAAACACCAGTTGAAGCCCTGCCAGTAGGGGGCGGGGAGCAGCACGCGGTCGCCGTCGCGGAGGACGCCGCCTTCCCGGAGCGCGAATGCCAGGCATTCCAGGGCGGCCGATACGCCCGCGGTGCCGAAGACGTCGTCGGCGGTGAGGTCCTGGGAGAGCGCCGGGCGCAGCATCGCCGCGATATCGGCGCGGATTTCCGCACTCCCGTACGAGGGGGCGTACTTGACGTCCCGCTGCTCCAGGACGCCGAGCCGTTCGAATACGTTGTCCCGCAGCGACGGATAGACCAGGACGTTCTCCGCCGTCGCGAGGTTGACCACCTCGGGGTACAGCTCCTGGTGGACGGCGAGCCGCTGTTCCGG
Organism: Streptomyces sp. NPDC050617; assembly: GCF_040654795.1. Taxonomy (NCBI): domain Bacteria; kingdom Bacillati; phylum Actinomycetota; class Actinomycetes; order Kitasatosporales; family Streptomycetaceae; genus Streptomyces; species Streptomyces sp. NPDC050617. The sequence continues at coordinate 20,675 of NZ_JBFAIS010000024.1, forward strand.
GTCGGCGGCCGCGGCGAGCAGCGCGGTGATCTCCTCGGGGCCGCGCCGCACCGCCTGGGCCGCCCCGGCTTCCCTGGCTTCCTTGCCTGCGTCCTTCGGGTTCACGTTCGAGGTCATCGCGGATTCCTCCCTGGACAGGTGGGACTTTCCGGGAAAGCCCCTGCCTTTCCCTATCTTTCGGGAAATCGCGGAGGATGAAAAGGAGGCGAATCGGTCGCGTGGCGCGGTGGCCGACGCGCCGATCGCCGGTCACCGCGTCTCGTTCACCGCCCGGTCGAGCACGTCGGCGGCGAGCCGGACGGCGGCCTCGCGAGTGGCTTCGCCGAGCAGATCCGTACGGATCGGACCGCCGGCGGCGAGGTGGCGGTCGTACGGGAGCATCAGCACGCGCACGCCGTCCAGTTGGAGGTGCGCGCCGGCCGCCGCCACGTCGAGCGCCATGTGCGGGGAGGACGCGGCGAGCACCACGACGGTGCCCGGCAGCATCAGCGGCCGGGGCAGCGAGGCCATCCAGTCCAGTACGGCGCGGGTGCTGGTGACGCCCTCGACGGTGGCGGGCGCGACGAGCACCCGCGCCTGGGCGGCGGCCAGGGCGGTGCGGGACAGCTCGCTGGGCAGCGTCTCGCAGTCCACGACCGTGACGCCGAAGTAGCGGCGCAGCGCCACCATCACCGAGCGGTATTCGGCCAGTTCCAGCCGGGCGCCGACCCGGCCCTGGCTGCCGGGGAGCAGCCAGCCCCGGTCGGGCAGCTGGACCAGGTACCCCGTGATGTCGGTGAGCTGCATGGTCGGCTCGATGATCTGCGCGAGGTCCCCGCAGGTCCACCGCACGGCGGGCGCCGCGAGCCGCACCGGCAGCGTGCCGAGCGCCGGATCGGCCTCCAGCATCAGCACCGGGTCCTGCCGGTAGTGCGCGTACGTACGCCCGAGCAGGGCCGCGACGGTGGTCTTGCCCGCGCCGCCGCGGATGCTGGTCACGACGATCTGCCGCCCGCCGGCGACCGGCTGCTGCACCGCCTGCGCCACCCGCGTGGCCTCGGCCACTTCCCGCGCGGCCGACGCGCCCACCATCCGCCGCACGGCCCGCCCGGTCCGCTTCGCGGCCGAATCCCCGCTGCGCGGCCGCCCCTTGACCAGGTCCTCGACCCCGGCGCCGCGCCCCCGTCCGCCGGGCGCGGTGCGAGGCCGGGGCGGCACGGCGTACGGAGGCATCTGACCGGCGCGTGGAGCACCGGGGGCATTCGGGGGAAGCGGGAGGGCGTACGGGGTGGTGAACGCCTGTGTCGCCGGGGCGGCGGCGTACGAAGGCGGTCCGCCGGGCGGCGGCGCGGGGAAGCCGACCGCCTGCCCCGGCGGCCGGGCGCCGCGCGAAGCGTCGGGAGCCTGCACGGGCGACCCGACGTCCGGCCCCACGCCCGGTGCGACCGGTACGGACGGTGCGACCTGTGCGCCTGCGCCCTGTGCGCCTGCGCCCTGCGACGGAACAGGCCGCACCGGCGGCTCACTGCCCGGTGCGGGCGGCTCCGCCGGTACGGACCCCCGGCCGGCCGGCCCGCTCGCCGCCGGGGGCGGGCCCGAGCCCTCGCCTCCCCGGAGGGACGGGCGTCCGCCGCCGCGCGCGATACCGTCGTCAGCCATATCGTTTCTTCTCCGCCTCTCAGAGCACGTCGAGCAGGAGCGCGTACCCGCCCAGCGCCCCGATCACCAGCGGGAACAGGACGATGACGCCGGCGGTCTCGGCCAGGTCGGTCAGACGGCGGAGGCGGGTCCGCAGCCGCTGCGGCGGGCCGGGCGTCAGGGCGGCCAGGGGGAGAACGGCGACCACGGTCAGGGCGGCCAACGGGGCGTAGGGCGAGACGTCCGTATCGGTGAGCCACAGCGCCGTCAGGCGTACGAGCAGGACGGCGGCGGCCGTCAGCAGGGCTACCACCTCCGCCGCCAGCGGGAAGGCCCGAGCGCGCGCCAACAGGACGACCACCAGGACACACGTCAGCGGCACCGTCCACCACGTGGCCGTGGTGACGGCCAGCAGGCCGGCCGCCGTGGCGGAGGCCGCGGTGACCACCGTCGGAAGCGTCAAGTGCCGGTGCGTCGCGGCCAGGGCGATGTCCACCTCGTGGCGGCTCACGGACGCGCCGCCCGAGCGGTGGTCGTCCAGGGCGGTGAGCCCGGCCGCTGTCAGGGCCAGCCGCGGCAGCACACCCAGCGCCGCCACCGAGACGACGGCCAGCACCGCGCCGAGCCGCGCCGTATCGCCCTCCACGGCGGCGACCGCCTCCCAGACGGCCGCCGTCGCCGCGACCGCCCCCGCCCCGGTCAACCCGCCGCGCCCCACGGGCGAGCAGAGGCCCAGGAGCAGCAGCGTCAGCCCCAGCGCCCCCGCCACCATCGCCAGCCGCCCCGGCCACGGCCAGGCGTACGCGTCCGCCGCCGTCCACGCGGCGATCAGGCCGAGGGCCCCGCCGCTGAGCATGAGGGCGGCGCCCGGTTCATGGCCGCGGGACCGTCCCGCGACCGCTCCGAGCAGGGCCGCCACCAGCCCGGCCCCCGCCAGCGCCGCCGCCGCGGTGGCGTGGTCGACGCTCGTACGCGTCAGCACGCCCACGGCGACGGCCAGGACGAACGTCGCCGCGCCCGCCGTCCGGCGGCGCACGGCGGGCCGCCAGCGCACGGTCCGTACGTCCGCGGCGGTGGGGGCGAGAGGCGCGGGCGACGCGTCGTCGGCCCGTACGAGCCGCAGCACGGAGCCGTCCGGCACGGCGGCCCCGCCGAGCGTGGCGTCCGGGGCGAGCACGGTGCCGTCGACGGTCACGAGGTGCCGTGCCGCGGCCGGGCCGGAGTTCTGGTCGTCGAGGAGCCGGAGGATGTCCGGCAGAAGCCGGCCGACGGGGTCGGTCGAGGGAAGCAGCAGGTCAACCCGTCGACGGTCGCCGACCAGAGTGACCCGGCTCAGTCCTGTACGCTGCCCCGCCCCCACGCTCACCACCGGCCGAACCTATCATCGAGCCGCCGCCGCACCCGGGCCCGGCGAAGCGCCGCCAGAGCCGCCCGCCGCCGTACCGGCCCGGCAGCGACGACGGCCCCTGCCGCGTCCGCCGCACGCAGTCGGCCGTCATCACGTCAGCCCGTCAGCACGTCAGCCCGCCAGCCCGTCGCCCCGAAGTGCGGGCATCGGACGGCCCGCCCGGACGTCGCGGTCCGCCGCCCGCCCCGCCTCCGCCAGCCGCCCGGCCAGGTCCGCCCCCAGCCGTGCGTCGACGGCCGCCACCGCGTCCGCCAGGGCCGTGAGCTGCGCGAGCACGTCGAAGTCGAAGCCGAAGCCGAGCGGCGTACGGGCACGGGCGCGGGCGGCGGCGAGCGACGCCGCGCCGCGGGCCACGGCGTCGGCCATGTCCTGGGCGACGGCCCCGGCCACGACGGGGTCCAGCGGTTCGCCCGGCCCGCTGCCCAGGTAGCCGAGGTATTCGCCGTCGGCGATCCGCACCAGGGCCCGGAACGCCTCGGTCCGCAGTGCCGCCGTGCCCTTCTGCCCGGCCATGTCGTCGCTGTCGGCGACGGCGACCACGAGATGGGCGAAGGTGCTGTCCACCGGCAGCGCGCGGCCGGTGAGGACCCCGTACCAGGGCGTCGCGCGCGGCGCTTCGGCGGCCGTGATGACGGCTTCGTACCCGGCCGGTTCCGCCCAGGTCGTCAGGGCCAGGCAGGAGAGGAGGCGTTCGCGCGCGGGGGCCGCCGGGTCGTTCATCAACTCCACGAGCGCGGGTACGCGTTCGCGGTGGCGGGCGTCGTCCAGCCCCTCGCAGATCACGTCGTCCGGGTCGCCGGTCGGCTCGCCGTCGAAGTCCGTACCCAGCAATTCATCGAAACGGGGCGTGTGCGCCCCGCTGTTCGAAGGTGAAGCGACGTTCGAGGGGCACATAGCGGCCTTCCTGACCCGAGCAAGCGGAGAACCCCATGCGGTCGGCGCCCCGCCTCGTCCCGCCATTCTCCGGCGACGCGGGGCCTGCCCCGCAAGCTGATGGGCGAGCATCGCCGACCGCAGCCGACCAGGGCGCGACCGGGCGGCCGGCGCTCAGTCCCGGCAGATGAGCAGCAGCGCCCGGTCGTCGTTGACGTCCTTCGCCACGGCCTCGATCAGATGCCAGGCCGCGCCGTGGAAGCCGGAGGACACATAGCGGTCGGCCTCCCCCGTCAGCCGGTCCATCCCCTCGGTGAGGTCCCGCTCCGCCGTCTCGACCAGCCCGTCGGTGAAGAGCATCAGCACGTCGCCGGGGCGCAGCGTGCCCTTGATCGGGTCGAACTGCGCGCCGTCGTAGACCCCGAGCAGCGGCCCCTCGGCGGCCATCTCCTCCCAGCGGCCGGTGCCCGCGGAGAGCTGGAGGGCGGGCAGGTGGCCCGCGGAGAGCAGTTCGTAGTCGCCGCTGTCGAGGTCGAGGACGAGATGGATCGAGGTGGCGAAGCCCTCGTCCCAGTCCTGGCGCAGCAGATAGCCGTTGGCGGCGGGCAGGAAGGCGTGCGGCGGCAGCGAGCCGAGCAGGCCGCCGAAGGCCCCGGAGAGCAGCAGGGCGCGGGAGGCCGCGTCCATGCCCTTGCCGGAGACGTCGGTGAGGACGACTTCGAGCGTGCGGCCGCCGTTCGTACGGGCCGCGACGACGAAGTCGCCGGAGAACGACTGGCCGCCGGCCGGGCGCAGCGCCATCTCGCGGTGCCAGCCGCGCGGCAGTTGGGGCAGTTTGCTCTGCACCCGGATGCGTTCTCGGAGGTCGAAGAGCATGGTGCCGCCGCGTCTCCAGGGGACGCCGACGCGGCTGCGGAACTGGGCGATGAGCAGCCCGAAGAAGCCCACGGCGGCGACCACCAGGATGGTGCCGGGGGTGACCCGGTCCGCGCCGTCGGTGTACGGGCCGAGGATCGCGGACTCCACGATGAGGGCGGTGGCCGCGGCGGCGTACAGCGCGAGCAGGCTGGCGGGGCGCAGCAGCAGCCCGCCGGCGACGATCGGCAGGACGAGGGCGGAGGGCGCGCACCAGGCGGGCTGGGCGACGGTGGCGGCGGCGATGGCGGGGACGGAGAGGAGCAGGGCGGCGAGCGCGATCCAGTCGGAGCCGTCGCCTCGGAAGTAGTCGACCCCGGCCTTGCGCACGCCGACGCGGGCCCGGTGCAGTGCTTTGCGCATCCGGGCCGTCGGGGTGTCGGCAGCGCCAGTCATTGCATCGGGACCCTATCCACCCCTTCGGCGGTGCGTCGATTCGTGATACGAGCGGAACCGGTGCCGCGTCCGCCGGGAGGGCAATCGTATGCGAAACCCGTTCGCTCGGGCGGGGAAGCGCTGCTAGGCATGGACGATGACGACAGAAATACGGGCCCTCGCGCCCGCCGACTGGGACCAGTGGTTCGGGGCGTTGGAGCTGGCCTTCGGGGGTGTCCCGGTGCCTGTGGAGAAGCAGGAGCTGTGGCGGGAACTGTTCGACACCGGTCGGCCCATCGGGGCGTGGGAGGACGGCGAGGTGGTCGGGACGGCCGGGGCCGTCGCGTTCCGGCTGACGGTGCCGGGCGGCGCGACCCGGGCGGTCAGCGCCGAGATCGACGCCGCTCTGGTGCGGCTCGCGGTGCCGGAGGGCGCCGATGACGTACGGCTGCGGGTGCCGGGGGGTCGGGGGCGCGCAGGGTGCGGTGTCGGGTCGGGTGCGGGGCGGTGGGGGCCCTCCGGGGCTGCATGATTTACGGGCCCGTGCGAGATGTTGCCTCAGGTGCCCTCATCTTGGGCCCGCAAATCACGCTTTACGCCTCCTACGAGCCCCCACCGCCCCGCCCCCTCCCGCCCGTACGCGCCTGCGGCCCGGGATGCTGGCGCGGCAGCCGGGCTGGGACCGGCTGATGACGTTCGATCTGGAGTCCGGACGGGAGGGCGCGTCGCCCCTCAAGTGCGTGCTGGCGGAGGTCGACGGCGAGACCGTGGGGTACGCGCGCTACGCGGTCCGTCCGGGGTGGACGCCGGCCGGGCCGGACGGAACGGTGCTGCTGCGCGGCATCGAGGCGCTGACCCCGGCCGCGTACGCCGCCCTGTGGCGCTATCTGTTCGGCATCGACCTGACGACGAAGATTTCCGTCCAGAGCCGACCGGTCGATGATCCGTTGTGGCATTTGGTGAGCGATGACCGGCGGTGCCGGCTCGGGGTGCGGGAGTCGCTGTTCGTACGGCTGGTGGATGTCGGGGAGGCGCTGGCGGCGCGTACGTACCAGACGCCGGTGGACGTGGTGTTCGACGTCGCGGACCCCTTCTGTCCCTGGAACGAGGGGCGTTGGCGGCTGACCGGCGACGCCAAGGGCGCGTCCTGCGAGCGGACCGGGGACCCGGCGGATCTGGAGCTGTCCGTGCGGGAGCTGGGCGCGGCCTATCTGGGCGGGGTGTCGCTGACGGCGCTCGCCGCGGCCGGCCGGGTGCGGGAGGTCCGGGAGGGCGCGCTCGGGGAGGCGGCGACGGCGTTCGGGAGCGCGGTGGCCCCCTGGCTGCCGCACAGTTTCTGAGCGGTCTACCTCGCCTGGCAGGCGGGGCACCAGAAGAGGTTGCGGGCGGCGAGGTCGGCGGTGCGGATCTCGCTGCCGCAGATGTGGCACGGCTGCGCGGCGCGCCGGTAGACGTAGACCTCGCCGCCGTGGTCGTCGACGCGCGGCGGGCGGCCCATGGCCTCGGGCTCGTGTTCCGGACGCACGGTGTCGATGCGGTTGTTGCGCACGCCCTGCCGCATCAGGGCGACCAGGTCCGACCAGACGGCGTCCCATTCGGCGCGGGTGAGATCGCGGCCCGGCCGGTACGGATCGATGCCGTGCCGGAACAGGACCTCGGCGCGGTAGACGTTGCCGACGCCCGCGATCACCTTCTGGTCCATGAGCAGCGCGGCGACGCTCGTACGGCTGCGGGAGATCCGGGCCCAGGCGCGCTCGCCGTCGTCGGCCGCCCGCAGCGGGTCGGGCCCCAGCCGCTCGTGTATGGCCGCTTTCTCGCCATCGGTGATCAGCGCACAGGTGGTGGGCCCGCGCAGGTCCGCGTACGCGCCGGGGTTCGCGAGCCGCAGCCGTACGGTCGCGGTCGGCGGCGGCGCGGGCGCGTCGCCGAAGCCCAGCTTGCCGAAGAGCCCGAGGTGGATATGGACCCAGCCGGTCGCGCCGAAGCCCAGGAAGAGGTGTTTGCCGTGCGCCTCGGCCGCGGTCAGCTTCCGGCCGTCGATCAGCGCGGCGCTGTCGGAGAACTTGCCCTGCGGGCTGCTCGCCCGCACCGGCCGGCCCGCGAAGAGTTCGCGGTGGTCCTCGGCGAGGCGGTGGATGGTGTGACCCTCGGGCACGGTCCGTCCTTCGGGGACTGAGGCGGCGGCGGGGAGACGGCGCGCCGGACGGCCGGACCGTCGCCGTTGTCGCGGCGACGGTCCGGCCGTCCGGAGGGCCGGTGTTACGGCTGGGGGTGGTGGGCCGGGATGGGCGGCAGCTCGCCCGTGGCCTCGTACGCGCTCAGCATCTCGATGCGGCGGGTGTGCCGCTCCTCGCCGGAGTACGGGGTGTTGAGGAAGATCTCGACGAACCGGGTCGCCTCCTCCTCGGTGTGCATCCGGCCGCCCACGGACAGCACGTTGGCGTCGTTGTGCTCGCGCCCGAGCTGGGCGGTCTGCTCGCTCCAGGCCAGTGCGGCCCGTACGCCCTTGACCTTGTTGGCGGCGATCTGCTCGCCGTTGCCGGAGCCGCCGATCACGATGCCCAGGCTCTCCGGGTCCGCGGCGGTCCGCTCCGCCGCCCGCAGGCAGAACGGCGGGTAGTCGTCCTGGGCGTCGTAGAGGTGCGGACCGACGTCGACGGGGTCGTGGCCGTGGGCCTTGAGCCACTCGACGAGGTGGTTCTTGAGTTCGTAACCGGCATGGTCGGAGCCGAGGTACACGCGCATGGCGTCGAGTGTGGCACGCCGGAGAGCGGGCAGACGCTTCAGGGTGCTGCTACCGAGGGTGAATACAGCATTACGGATCAGGGGCTTCCATAAGACGCCTTCGAAAAGCTGTAATGCCTGGACCCGTAACCGCCTGCATACCGGTTGCGGGACGCCGTCCTGCCAAAGACTGCAGCTAAGGAACGTGCACAAATATGAGCGCGACACCACCGATCACGACAAAGGCGTCGGCCACCGGTGATCCGAGCAGCACCTCAGATTCTCATGAACCTCAAGACAGCCTCAAGGCCGGATTGAAAAATCGACACCTTTCGATGATCGCCATCGGCGGCGTCATCGGGGCGGGCCTGTTCGTCGGCTCCGGCGCCGGCATCGCCAAGGCGGGACCCGGCATCCTCATCTCGTACGCGCTCGCCGGCCTCCTGGTCGTCCTCGTGATGCGGATGCTCGGCGAGATGGCGGCCGCCGACCCGGTCTCCGGGTCCTTCTCCGCCTACGCGGACCGCGCGCTCGGCCGCTGGGCCGGGTTCACCATCGGCTGGCTGTACTGGTTCTTCTGGGCCGTCGTCCTCGCCGTCGAGGCGACCGCCGGCGCGACCATCCTCAACGGGTGGATACCGGCCGTCCCGCAGTGGGGCTGGTCGCTGATCGTGATGATCCTCCTGACCGCGACCAACCTCGTCTCCGTCGGCTCGTACGGCGAGTTCGAGTTCTGGTTCGCCGGCATCAAGGTCGTGGCGATCGGCGTGTTCATCCTCGTCGCGGCCCTCGCCGTCTTCGGCGTGCTGCCGGACACCCACGCGGTGGGCCTGGGGAACCTGACCGGGCAGGGCGGCTTCCTGCCGAACGGGCCGGGCACCATCCTCTCCGGCATGCTGCTCGTCGTCTTCTCCTTCATGGGCAGCGAGATCGTCACCCTGGCGGCGGGCGAGTCCGAGAACCCCGAGAAGATGGTCGCCAAGGCCACCAACAGCGTGATCTGGCGCATCGGCATCTTCTACCTGGGCTCGATCCTCCTCGTCGTGACGCTGCTGCCGTGGAACGACCCGGAGATCGTCAAGGTCGGCCCGTACGTCGCCGTGCTCAACCAGATCGGCATCCCGCACGCCGGCACCGTCATGGACGTGATCGTGCTGACCGCCGTGCTCTCCTGTCTCAACTCCGGCCTCTACACCGCCTCGCGCATGGCCTTCTCGCTCGGCCGGCGCGGTGACGCGCCCAAGTCCTTCGGCCAGGTCGACAAGCGGGGCGTGCCCGCCGTCGCGATCTGGTCCTCGGTGGCCTTCGGCTTCGTCGCCGTCATCTTCAACTACACCTCGCCGGACACCGTCTTCAACTTCCTGCTCAACTCGTCCGGCGCGGTCGCGCTCTTCGTCTGGCTCGTCATCTGCTTCTCGCAGCTGCGGATGCGCCGGGTCATCGAGCGCGAGATGCCCGAGCGGCACACGGTCAAGATGTGGCTCTTCCCGTATCTGACCTACGCGACCATCGCGCTGATCATCTTCGTGGTGGGCTACATGTTCTACGACGACACGGGCCGCAAGCAGATGATCATGTCCGTGGTCGTGGGCGTGCTGGTGCTGGCCGTCGGCCTGATCCTGGACCGCCGCCGTCACCGGGTGCGGAACGAGTCCTTGGCCCGCGAGTAGACGTCGAGGGCGGTGGCGCGCGCGGGGTCGAGGTACCAGACGCTGACCTGGTACGTACGGCCCCCGTGCGTGAAGCCGAGCTGCCGGCCGTGGCCCGGCTGACCGCCCTGGAGGAAGGCGTACTCCCAGATCACGGCCGGGTTGCCGTGGAACGTGGTGCGTTCCAGCCGCTGCTTCTCGTAACCCGGCCGGCCCTGGTAGTCCCGCTCGAAGCGCTGCCAGTGCGTCAGCAGGTCCTCCGTCGTACGGCCCTGGGAGGCCGACAGTTCGACGGTGCCGTCCTTCGGGCTGTAGCTGATGTCGCTCGGGCTGCGCTGGGTGCGGTTCCAGCCGGCGGGCGGGGCCCAGCTGAAACCGTCCTCCTCGCGCTGCGCCGCGGCGGTGTCCGCCGCCTGCGAACCGCTCGCCGAACCAGTCGCAGAACCAGCCGCGGAACCGCTCGCCGAACCGGTCGGCGGCGTCTCCCGCGAGGAGGCCGCGCCGCTCCGCGCGGCCGAGGAGCCGGGGGACGCCGCACCGCCGGTGTCCGGCCCCTGGAGGGCGAAGACCCCCCCGGCCGTCACCACCGAGACCGCCGCCACGGCGGCGGCCGCCATCATCACCGTCCTGCGCCGCGCGGTGCGGGGCGGGGCGTCGCGCACGGGCGCGTCGGCCACGGTGGGGTCGTGGGCCGGGGCGGGGTGCCGCTGTTCCCGCCGCTGCCGCCGGGGCGGCACGGGCCGCTCCCGCGGGGGCGACACGAGCGGCGGCTGCTCGGCGAGGACGGTCGGCGGGTGCGGCCGCGGCTCGGGCTCCGGCTCGGCCAGGGGCGCGAGCCTCTCCTCGGTCTCGTCGAGCGTCGGCCGGCGCGCCGGCTCCTTCCTCAGCAGCTCCGTCAGCAGCGGACGCAGCGGGCCCGCCGCGTCCGGGATCTGCGGCTCCTCGTACAGCACGGCGTGCAGCGTGGCCAGCGTCGTCGCCCGCATGAACGGCGACCGGCCGCCGACCGCCGCGCACAGCGTGGCCCCGAGCGACCACAGGTCCGAGGGCGGCCCCTGCTCGCGGCCCTCGATGCGCTCCGGGGCCATGTACTCCGGCGAGCCGACCAGCGTGCCGGCCATGGTCAGCGCCGCCGCGTCCTGCATCGCGGCGATGCCGAAGTCCGTGAGGACGATCCGGCCGCGCACCGTGAGCAGGACGTTGCCCGGTTTGATGTCGCGGTGCAGCACGCCGACGGCGTGCACCGAGCGCAGCGCGCGGGTCAGGCCGAGCCCGATCCGCGCGGCCTCGCGCGGCGTCACCGGGCCGTCCCCCGTCAGAACCTGTTCCATCGACCGGGCGTCCACCAGCTCCATCACGATCCACAGCCGGTCGTCCTCGTCCACCACGTCGTAGACCCGCACGACGTTGGGGTGGTCGATACGGGCGGTGGCCCGCGCCTCGCGCAGACTGCGTTCGCGCGCCACGGCGCTGTCCTCGCCGACGAGTTCGTCGAGCCGTATCTCCTTGACGGCCACGGGCCGGCCGAGCACGTCGTCGTAGGCGCGCCACACGCGGCCCATTCCGCCCCGCCCGATCAATTCCAGCAGCCGGTAGCGATCGACCACCAATCGCCCCCGCACCTCGCCGCTCTCGTTTACCACCAGGCCCGCCCCCATTACGGAAATGACTTCCCGTACCCCTCGCGAACGCAATCTTGTGGTACCTATTCAAATACTTCTGTAGAGACTACAGATAGGGGGGAACGAAAATGCGACGAAGTAATCAGCGACGATCCTTATGGGTGGTGGCCGTCACCGGTGCGGTGCTGCTGCTGCCCTTCGAGGCGCTGGCCGCCGAGCCGTCGCCCGGCAGCAGCGAGGGCGGCAGTCCGGGGGCGAGCGCCCCGGCCGGCTACAAGATCACCACGGAGCTGCCGGCCAAGATCTCCGTCGACAAAAAGACCGGGAAAACCGCTCTGACCGCGAAGGTCACCAACAAGGGTGCCAAGGACACCGACGCGATCCGGCTCAGCGTCGTGGGGTACCAGGGGATGCGCATCGAGGCCGTCAAGGGCTGCACCGCCATCCCGACCGCACAATTGCCCACGGGCTCGAACAGCGGATTCGTCTGCGCCATCGATAAACTGGCCACGGGAAAGAGCCGCAGCTACCAGGTCGACGCGAGCTTCGATCTGAACAAGGCCGGGCAGATCTGCCTCCCGGTCACCCTGGGCGACACCAAGACGCTGCTGTGGCAGCAGGGCCCGGTCCAGTTCGGCACCACCGACACCAGCTCCGACGCGCCCGACACCCCGCTGCTGCTCGGCACGCGGAACGTGCCGGCCGGCTCGTCGGGGAAGAGCCCGGCTCCGGACCCGGGCCAGAGCGAGCTGCCCAGTACGGGCACGCCGTCGTCCCTCCCGCTGACCGGCGGGATCGCCGTGGTGCTGCTGGTCACGGGCGCGGCGGGGATCTGGTTCACGACCCGCAAGCACGGCCGCCGCTGAGCGCGGCGCGCCGGAGCGTCACCGAAGTACAGCGCGGAACGGACCGCGCGGGTCCGGCGCGTCAGCGCGCGGGACCCCCCGCGGACAGCGCCGGGGCCCGCGTCCGATCCCTGTCGGACGCGGGCCCCGGCCCGTACGAGCGTGTGCCCCGTGATCAGCCTCGGCGGCCGAGCAGCTTCCACGCGGCGGGCAGCGCGCCCATCGCGAGCGCGGCCTTGAGCGCGTCACCGATGAGGAACGGGGTCAGACCGGCGGCGACGGCGGCGGAGAGCGAGATGTGCGTGCTCAGCGCGAGGTAGGGGACGCCGATTCCGTAGATCAGCGCGGAGCCGAGCGCCATGGCGCCCGCGGTGCGCAGCGGGGAGCGGTCGGCGCCGCGGCGGGCCAGCGAGCCGACGACGGTCGCGGCGAGCAGCATGCCCAGCACATAGCCGAAGGTCGCGCCGCCCGCGCCCGCGGCGCCGTTCGCGAACCAGGGCATGCCGGCCATGCCGACCAGGGCGTACAGCGCGAGGGAGAGGAAGCCGCGGCGGGCGCCGAGGGCGGTGCCGACCAGCAGGGCGGCGAAGGTCTGGCCGGTGACCGGGACCGGGGAGCCCGGGACCGGGACGGCTATCTGGGCGGCGACGCCGGTGAGGGCGGCCCCGCCGAGGACGAGGGCGGCGTCGCGGACGCGGGCCCGTGCGCCGGTCGAGGCGGGGAGCAAATCGGCGAGGACCGTACCGGTCCGGGAAGCTGTGGCGGCGGCGGTGGCCATCGGTACTCCGCGGGGTCAAGGGCGGTTGAGGACAGTGCGACGTTAGCGGAGGGGCTCTCCGCGATCACCGTATGGCGGTGACAAAGCCGCGCGGCCGGTCTTGGAGAGTTCCGATCGGGACCGTGGTTTCCCGGCCTGCCTGGGGTTTCGCGCGTTCCCGCCCGGCGCGTGAGGCTTGTCACGCGGCGCCGGGGGTTTGCGCGGCGCGGCCGGGCGCGGGGACACTGTGGTCCTTCTGACCACACATCGACCCCTCTGACCACACCTCGCCTCGGGAGTCACGAGCGTTATGCAGCAGGACGCACCCCCTCCCGTCGAGTCCCGTGCCGACGGTCCGAGAAAGTCCCTCGCCGCCGGGCTCAAGCAGCGCCATATGACGATGCTCGGGCTGGGCGGGGTGATCGGCGCCGGGCTGTTCGTGGGCTCGGGCGCGGGCATCGCCGTCGCGGGACCCGGCATCGTCGTCTCGTATCTGATCGCGGGCGCGCTCGCGATGCTGGTGATGCGGATGCTCGGCGAGATGTCCGCGGCCATGCCCGCCTCGGGCGCGTTCTCGGTGCACGCCGAGCGGGCGCTCGGGCGGTGGGCCGGCTTCTCGGTGGGCTGGCTGTACTGGTTCCTGCTGGTCGTCGTGTTGGCGGTGGAGGCGACGGGCGCGGCGCAGATCGCCAACGGCTGGGTGCCGGCGGTGCCGCAGTGGGCGTGGGTGCTGCTGTTCATGGTGGTGTTCACCGGCGCCAACCTCGCGTCGGTGCGCAACTTCGGCGAGTTCGAGTTCTGGTTCGCCACGCTCAAGGTCACGGCGATCATCCTGTTCCTGGCGCTGAGCCTGCTGGCGATCTTCGGCGTGCTGCCCGACACCCACGCGGTGGGTCTCACCAACCTCACGGGGCAGGGCGGGTTCCTGCCGAACGGCTGGAGCGGGGTCGTCTCCGGCGTGCTCGCCGTGGTCTTCGCCTTCGGCGGCCTGGAGGTCGTCACGATCGCCGCCGCCGAGTCGGACGATCCGGGGCGCGCGGTGGGCCGCGCGGTCCGCAGCGCCGTGTGGCGCATCCTCTTCTTCTACGTCGGCTCGATGCTCGTCATCGTCGCCCTCCTCCCCTGGTCCTCGATGCGGCCGGGGAAGAGCCCGTACGTGGCGGTGCTGGACTCGATCGGGGTGCCGGCCGCCGGGCAGATCATGAACATCGTGGTGTTCGTGGCGCTGCTCTCCGCGCTCAACGCCAATCTCTACGGCTCGTCCCGGATGGTCTTCTCGCTGGCGGAGCGCAAGGAGGCGCCGCGCTCGCTGCTGGCGGTGGCCGGCGGCGGGGTGCCGCGGCGGGCCGTGCTCGCCTCGGTCGCCTTCGGCTTCGTCTCCGTGCTGCTGAACCTGAAATGGCCGGATTCGATCTTCCAGTACCTGCTGAACGCGGTGGGCGCGGTGCTGCTCTTCGTCTGGGGGCTGATCGCCGCCTCGCAGCTGCGGCTGCGGCGGCAACTGGAGCGCGAACACCCGGAGCGGCTGACGCTGCGGATGTGGGGGTTCCCCTGGCTGACGTGGGCGGCGCTGGCCGCGATGGCGACGGTGCTGGTGCTGATGCTGTTCGACGACTCGGCGCGGCCGCAGCTGCTGTGGTCGGCGGGGGCGACGGGCGTGGTGCTGGTGGTGGCCCTGCTCAGGGAGTGGCGGCAGCGCGCGGCGCGGTAGCGCGGGCCTAAGCAAGGCGATGCACGGACGTACGCCCCCGCCCCCGCAGCGCGCTTCGCGGACGTACGCAGCCACCGCCCGTAACGCGGAATTCGGACGCACGGAGTCCGGTAACGCACAGCGCACGATGGCGCACAGAGATATTTCTGACGATGAGTCAGGTACACACAGTCACGATCAGGACTGAATATCGAACACCTCTGTCACGCCTGTTGTCCTGAGCGAACACGCGCCCCACACTGAGGTCCCTCCTTACCGATCTCACGCCTGAGGACTGCCACGACCATGACTCGGACACCTGCGTCCTCCGCGCATGAGCGCGAGGTCTCCGGCGCGCCAAGCGCCCCGATCGCGCCCGGCGACGCATCGCTGTCGAACGGCCTCAAACAGCGCCACCTGTCGATGATCGCGCTGGGCGGTGTGATCGGCGCGGGCCTCTTCGTGGGTTCGGGCGCCGGCATCGCCAAGGCCGGGCCGGGCATCGTGCTCGCGTACGCGGTCTCCGGTCTGCTGGTGATGCTCGTGATGCGGATGCTCGGCGAGCTGTCCGCGGCCAATCCGGCGTCGGGCACCTTCTCCGTGCACGCGGAGCGCGCGATAGGCCCGTGGGCGGGGTTCACCGCGGGGTGGATGTTCTGGGTCGAGCTGTGCGTGGGCATCGCGGTCGAGGCGATCGGCGCGGCGGCCATCATGGTCTCGTGGTTCCCGGCCACGTCCTCCTGGATGTGGGTCCTGCTGTTCATGATCCTCTTCTGCGGTACGAACCTCGCGGCCGTCGGCAATTTCGGCGAGTTCGAGTTCTGGTTCGCGACGCTGAAGGTCGGCGCGATCGGGATCTTCCTGGTGCTGGGCGTGCTCGCCGTCCTCGGCCTGCTGCCGGGCACCAGCTCGCCCGGCGGCGACAACCTCACCGGCGCGGGCGGCTTCCTGCCGAACGGCCTGAACGGCCTGATCATCGGCCTGCTGGCGTCCGTGTTCGCCTACGGCGGCCTGGAGACGGTGACGATCGCGGCGGCCGAGTCGGAGCACCCGGTGCGGGGCGTCGCCAAGGCGGTCCGTACCGCGATGTGGCGCATCGCCCTCTTCTACGTCGGCTCGATGCTGGTGGTCGTCACGCTGATCCCGTGGGACGACAAGTCGGTGGTCAAGGACGGCCCGTACGTCGCGGTCCTGAACCACCTGGACATCCCGGCGGCCGGCCAGATCATGAACGTCATCGTGCTGATCGCCCTGCTCTCCGCGATGAACGCCAATATCTACGGCGCGTCCCGGATGTCGTACTCGCTCGTGGCCCGCGGCCAGGGCCCCAAGTTCCTCGGCAAGACCTTCGGCGGCGTCCCCCGGCTGACCGTGCTCGCCTCCTCCGCCTTCGGCTTCTTCGCGGTGCTGCTCAGCTACTGGTGGCCGGACACCGTCTTCAAGTGGCTGCTGTACATGACCGGCGCCGCCGTGCTCGTGGTGTGGGCGTTCATCGCCGCCACCCAGCTGCTGTCGCGCAGCCGCCTCCAGCGTGAGGCGCCCGAGCGGCTGGTCGTGCGGATGTGGTTCTTCCCGTATCTGACGTGGATCGCGCTGTTCGCCATCCTCGGCGTGCTGGCGCTGATGCTCCGTGAGGAGGACACCCGGCTGCAGCTGTACTTCACCGCCGGGCTGACGGCCGTACTGGCACTCGGCGGGTACGTGCGGCAGCGGGCGGTAGCCGCCAGGAACTGACGCGGCGCACGCTCCCGGCCGGGGCGGGGCGGGTCCTGATCTTCAGGACCTACCCCGCCTCGGTCTTTTGTCGCAGGCCGCCACCCTTTCCCGCGTTTGGATTGCTCCTGCTGGTAGCGTCTACCTGCAAGTTAATTGCAACACGCAGTCGGAGAGGGCTCGGCATGGCCATCTACACACTTCCTGAACTCCCGTACGACTACTCGGCGCTGGCTCCGGTCATCAGCCCCGAGATCATCGAACTGCACCACGACAAGCACCACGCGGCGTACGTCAAGGGTGCGAACGACACCCTGGAGCAGCTCGAGGAGGCTCGGGACAAGGACCAGTGGGGGTCGATCAACGGCCTGGAGAAGAACCTGGCCTTCCACCTCTCCGGCCACATCCTGCACTCCATCTACTGGCACAACATGACCGGTGACGGCGGCGGCGAGCCGCTGGACAAGGACGGCGTGGGCGGCCTCGCGGACGCCATCGCGGAGTCCTTCGGCTCCTTCGCCAAGTTCAAGGCCCAGCTCACCAAGGCGTCGGCCACCACGCAGGGCTCGGGCTGGGGCGTCCTCGCGTACGAGCCGGTCACCGGCCGCCTCATCGTCGAGCAGATCTACGACCACCAGGGCAACGTCGGCCAGGGCTCGGTCCCGATCCTGGTCTTCGACGCCTGGGAGCACGCCTTCTACCTTCAGTACAAGAACCAGAAGGTGGACTTCATCGAGGCCATGTGGCAGGTCGTCAACTGGCAGGACGTGGCCAAGCGCTACACCGCCGCCAAGGAGCGGGCCAACAACCTGCTGCTGGCGCCGTAGCGGAGAGCGTCCTGCCTCGTGATCGTCTTCTCAACCTTCGCTTGGCAGGCGGATAGAGGAAAGGCCCCCGCGAGGACGTGACTCGCGGGGGCCTTTCGGTATGCCCGGTTCCGGCCGACTCTGACGTTATGGCCGACCCATCCAAACGCTGCAAGAACTGCGGCGACCGCATGCAGAACTTCCGCAGGCTCACGGACGACGAGTTCGACTACGTCCTCGCACAGGTAGGACGCGCCGAGGCCGGGAACTACCGGCGCTGCGACAACGGACACTGCCGGCGCGTCCAGCACTACTTCAAGTTCGGAAAGGGGTTCACCCTCCCCGAGTCCCTGCGCTGACTCAGTCGAAGTTCGGGCCCTCGGTGCGGCTGCGCTTGAGCTCGTAGAAGCCCTTGACCGACGCGACCAGCAGCGTGCCGTCCCACAGCTTCGCCGCCTCCTCGCCCTTGGGGGCCGGGGTGACGACCGGGCCGAAGAAGGCGATCCGCTCGCCGCCGTCGCCCGGCACGGCGATGACCGGCGTGCCGACGTCCTGGCCGACCAGGTCGATGCCCTCCTGGTGCGAGGCGCGCACCGCGTCGTCGTACGCGTCGGAGTCCATGGCGTCGGCGAGGTCCGCCGGCAGCCCCGCGTCCCCGAGCGCCGCCAGGATCATGTCGCGGCCGCGCCCCATCTTCTGGAGGTGGATGCGGGTGCCGAGCGCGGTGTAGAGCGGGGCCAGCACCTCGTCGCCGAACCGCTGGGCGGCCGCGACGCACACGCGCACCGGGCCCCAGCCCGTCTTGGTGAGTTCGGCGTACTTCTCGGGCAGTTCGTCGAGCCGGTTCTCGTTGAGCACCGACAGGCTCATCACATGCCAGCGGACCTCGACCGGACGGACCTTCTCCACCTCCAGCATCCAGCGGGAGGTCATCCAGGCCCAGGGGCAGAGCGGGTCGAACCAGAAATCGGCGGGAGTCTTTACGGTCTCGGACACGGGTTCTCTCCTCGTCGTGGCGCCGTCGGGCGCCAGGGGACCTCGGTCAGCGATTCAACAATCGGGCACCGTGCCATGATTCCAAGTGTTCGACATACGACACACAGAAGACACAGAGACGCAGCAGAGGGAGACACGTCGTGCCCGGTGAGAACCTGACCCGTGACGAGGCCCGCGAGCGGGCCCGCCTGCTGACCGTGGAGGGCTACGACGTGGCGCTCGACCTGCGGTCCGCCGTCGGGCCGGGCGGCGGCGCCGAGCCGGGCGCGCCACGCGTCTTCCGCTCCGTCTCCACCATCCGCTTCGACTGCGCCGAGCCCGGCGCCGCGACCTTCGTGGACCTGCTCGCGCCGTCCGTGACCCGGGTGGAGCTGAACGGCACGGAGCTGGACCCGGCCGCCGTCTTCGACGGCTCGCGCGTCGCGCTGGAGGGGCTGGCCGCGAAGAACGTGCTGGTGGTGGACGCGCGGTGCGCGTACAGCCGGACCGGCGAGGGCATGCACCGCTTCACCGACCCCGAGGACGGCGAGGTCTACCTCTACACGCAGTACGAGCCCGCCGACTCCCGGCGCGTCTTCGCCTGCTTCGAGCAGCCCGACCTGAAGGCCCCGTTCGCCTTCGAGGTGACCGCCCCGGCCGAGTGGACCGTGCTGAGCAACGGCGCGCAGGACGGCGAGCCGGCCCCGGCGGAGGCCGCGGCGGACGGCACGGCGGCCGCCACCTGGCGCTTCGCCCGTACGCAGCCGATCTCGACGTACATCACGGCCGTCGTCGCCGGCCCGTACCACTACGTCCGCGACCACTACAGCCGCGCCCTCGACGACGGCACCACGCTGGAGATCCCGCTGGGCGCGCTCTGCCGCAAGGGGCTGGCCAGGCACTTCGACGCGGACGACATCTTCACCGTCACCAAGCAGGGCCTGGACTTCTTCCACGACAACTTCGACTACCCGTACCCGTTCGGCAAGTACGACCAGGCGTTCGTGCCGGAGTACAACATCGGGGCGATGGAGAACCCGGGCTGTGTGACCTTCCGGGAGGAGTTCGTCTTCCGCGGCAAGGTGACGCAGGCGTCATACGAGGGCCGGGCCAACGTCATCCTGCACGAGATGGCGCACATGTGGTTCGGCGACCTGGTGACCATGCGGTGGTGGGACGACCTGTGGCTCAAGGAGTCGTTCGCCGACTTCATGGGGGCGTTCGCGCTGGTCGAGGCGACCCGGTTCAAGGACGGCTGGATCACCTTCGCCAACCGCCGCAAGTCCTGGGCGTACCGCGCCGACCAGCTGCCCTCCACGCACCCGGTCACCGCCGACATCGACGACCTCCAGGACGCCAAGCTCAACTTCGACGGCATCACGTATGCCAAGGGCGCGTCCGTGCTCAAGCAGCTCGTGGCGTACGTGGGGCGCGACGCGTTCCTGGAGGGCGCGCGGCGCTACTTCAAGCGCCACGCGTACGGCAACACCACCCTGGACGACCTGCTCTCCGTGCTGGCCGAGACCTCCGGCCGCGACATGGCCGGCTGGGCGCGCTCCTGGCTCCAGACCGCGGGCGTCAACTCGCTCACCCCGCAGGCCACCTACGACGCCGCCGGGCGCGTCACGGAGCTCGCCGTGCTCCAGGAGGCCGCCGAGTCGCACCCCGAGCTGCGCCCGCACCGCGTCGCCGTGGGCCTCTACCGCCGGGAGAACGCCGACGGCAGGCTGGTGCGCTACGCCCGCGCCGAGGTGGACGTCGCCGGGCCCCGTACGGTCGTGGCGGAGCTGGCCGGGGCCGAGCGCCCCGAGCTGATCCTGGTCAACGACGACGACCTGACGTACTGCAAGGTCCGCTTCGACGAGGGGTCGCTCGCCACCCTGCGGGCGCACCTGGACGAGCTGACCGATCCTCTGGCCCGCGCGCTGTGCTGGTCCGCGCTGTGGAACCTGACCCGCGACGCTCTGATGCCCGCCCGCGACTTCCTCGACCTGGTGCGCCGGTTCGGCGGGGCCGAGTCCGACATCGGCGTGCTCCAGATGCTGCACGCGTGGGCGAAGACCGCGCTCACCCACTACGCCGCGCCGCGGTGGCGGACCGAGGGCTCCCGGCTGCTCGCCGAGGCGGCGCTGAGCGAGCTGCGGCTCGCCGAGCCGGGCAGCGGCCACCAGCTCGCGTGGGCGCGGTTCTTCGCCCAGGTCGCGGGCGAGGACGCGGATCTGCAGCTGCTGCGCGGCCTGCTGGAGGGGACCGCGAAGATCGACGGGCTCGACGTGGACCAGGAGCTGCGCTGGACGCTGCTGGAGCCGCTGGCCGCGCACGGCGCGGCCGACGAGGCGCTGATCGCGGCCGAGCTGGCGCGCGACGACACCGCCTCCGGCAAGCGGCACCAGGTGCGCTGCCTGGCGGCGCGCCCCTCGGCGGCGGTCAAGGACCAGGCGTGGGCGACGGTCGTGGAGTCCGACGCGCTCTCCAACGCGCTGGTCGAGGCCACTATCTCCGGCTTCGACCAGTCCGGTCAGCGCGAGCTCCTCGCGCCGTACGCGCCGAAGTACTTCGCGGCCATCGACCGCGTCTGGCGGGACCGTTCCATCGAGATCGGCATGGCGATCGTCCGCGGGCTGTTCCCGGCGCTCCAGGACGACCCGGCGACGCTGGCGGCGGCCGACGCCTGGCTGGCGGAGCACCCCGCCGGCGGCGGCACCCCGGCGGCGCTGCGCCGCCTGGTCCTGGAGGAGCGCGACGACCTGGCGCGGGCGCTGCGCGCGCAGGAGTGCGACACGGCGGCCGGGGACCACTGAGCCGCCCGGCGTCCGTACGGGCCGCGGGGGTACGCCGTACGGGCCTTCGGTACGGACGCCCGTACGGTACGGGGCCGTCCGTACGGCTGCCGGGCGGTACGCGGCCGTCCGTACGGGCCGTACGGGGCGCGTCCGCCGACGGGGCGTTTTCGGCAGTCGAACGTCCGTACTTTAGGGCTGCCTTGTCCTGATTTGCCGACGAGCGTGTAACAGCGGTTAGGAGGCGGACGGGGCGCGGGAATGGCCGGGGCATGGACCACGACACCCCGCTCCCCGCGCGCCCTCCGCTCCCTCTCGACGGGGTACGGCTGCGGGTGCTGACCACCCGGCAGCTGCGCGAGCACGGCGTCGGCGGCGCCGACGCCGCCGACCGCTGCCGCCCCGGCGGCCCCTGGCAGCAGCTGCTGCCGGGGGTCTTCCTGCTCCACCCCGGACCGCCCACCAGCGAGGAGCGGCTGCATGCCGCGCTGCTGTACACCGCGTACCGCCCCCAGGGCGTGCCGTCGCAGTCCCGGCGCGCGGGCCGGGCGGCCGGGCCGGGCCCGTACGGCGAGGTGATGATCACCGGGCTGGCGGCGCTCGCCCTGCGCCGGTTCGCCGCCGCTCCCCCGCTGCTCTCCCTCGACCGGATCGGCGTCCTCGTGCCGCGCACCCGCCGGCTGCGCTCCACCGGATTCGTGCAGGTCGTACGGGCGGTGGAGCTGCCGGAGCCGCAGGAGGCCACGGGGGTGCCGGTGGCCCCCGTGGAGCGCGCTCTCGCCGACGCCGTGGCGCAGCTCGGCGAGCCGGTCGCGGTGCGGCGGCTGCTGACGGAGGCGGTGCGCGGCGGGCACTGCGACGCGGGGGCCGCGATGCGGGAGCTGGGCCGGGCCCGGCTGCTGACCCGTCCGCACGTCGTGGACGCGGTCGACACGCTGGTCGCGGAGGGGCGGGCGCTCGCGGAGACCGCGCTGTACGCCATGGTGCGCGGGCACCGGCTGCCCGAGCCGGTGTGGAACGTCGAGCTCCGGGCGGCGGGCGGCCCGTCGCTGGGCGGCGTGGACGCGTACTGGCCCGAGCAGGCCGTGGCGGTGGAGATCGATGTGCGCTCGCCGTGCGCCGAGGCGGACGCGGACGCCGTCCGCCTCGACCGCGCTCGCCGGCGGCAGCTCCTGGAGCGGCTCGGCATCACGGTCGTCCAGCTGTCGCCGGTGAAGCTGCGGGAGGCGGCGGAGCAGCAGGCCGCGGTGGTCCGTACCGCCCTGATGGCGGCGGACGACCGCGACCCGGCCGCTTATGTGGTGGTCATGCCGAGGTGAGCCCTGGGGCTCACGGGGTGGGTCAGCGCAGTGCGCCGAGCGCCTTGTCCAGCGGCGTCCGGGCGCCGGGCGCGGGGACCTTGCCGCAGTACTCGGCCTCCATCACGGAGTCCCATTCGCCCGCCCAGTCGCCGTTGAGGTTGAAGGCGGCGGTGTGGCGGCCGTCCGGGGTGGCGGTCGCCAGGGAGAGCGAGCCGTGGATGCCGCCGTCGTGCAGCCAGATCTCCTGGCCGCACGAGAGCTTCGTCCACATGACGCCGAGGCCGTAGCGGAAGGTGGTGTCGGTGGGGTCGACGGCCACGCCGGTCAGCAGTTCCTTCTGCTGCTTCGGCTCCAGGAGGCGGCCGCCGATCAGCGCCCGGTAGAAGCGGTTGAGGTCGCCCGTCGTCGAGATGATCTCGCCGGCCGCGCCGGCCCACGAGGGGTTCAGCTCGGTGACGTCGTGGATCTCGGCGTTCGGCTCGGCGGTGAGCGGGCTGTACGCGCGTCCGTGCGGGTTCGGCATCCGCGCCGAGGTGCCGGGCAGCGAGGTGCCGTGCAGGCCCAGCGGCTCGATGATCCGCCGCTCGATCTCGGCGGCGTACGAGTGGCCGGTCGCCTCGCCCACGATCATTCCGGCGAGGACGTAGTTGGTGTTGGAGTAGTTCCAGGCGGTGCCGGGCTCGAAGTCCGGCTTGTGCGACATGGCGACGGACACCAGCTGCTCGGGGGTTTTCGTGTCGTAGCGGTGCTTGAAGAAGCCGTCGGAGAGCGCGTGGGCCACCTCGGGGTCGGCGGTGTAGTTGAAGAGCCCGCTGGTGTGGTTGAGGAGCTGGCGGATCTTGATCTTGGAGCCGTCGTTGCCGTGGCCCTTGACCACGCCGGGCAGCCAGTGCTCCACGGTGTCGTCGAGGCTGAGCTCCCCCTCCGCCTCCAGTTGCAGCAGGACGGTGGAGACGAATCCCTTGGTGATGCTGCCGGCCCGGAAGCGGTCGGCGGTCTTGCGGGGGCGCTCCGTTCTGAGGTCGGCGACGCCGACGGACCCGTTCCAGGTCCCGTTCTCGTCCCGCGCCTGCCCCAGTGCCCCCGGAACCCCGGCCGCCACCTGGGCGTCCATGGCCTGCTGCGTGGCGGTGTGGCCGTGCCCCCGGCCCGTCTCCGCCTGGGCGGGGGCGGCGAGCGCCGCCACGGTCAGCGCGGCGCTCACCGCCGCCCCTATCAGTCCGTTCCTTGCCGTGCGAGTGGTCATGGCGATTCCTCCAACGGTCGCGGACATGCACCCGAGAGGACTCCGGCACGGCCCGCACCGTTGCTCCGCCCCCGCCACTGCGATGAGTTCGGGCCACAGGGCGTACGCGCGTACCGGCGCGGGGCCGCGGATCAGCGCCGCGGCAGCAGCAGTTCGGTGTTGCGGTCCCCCAACCGGCCGACGAGGTCCGTGCTCGCGCCCGGCGCGTTGAAGGCCAGTTCGCGGTAGAGGGCGGCGAGGCCGGTCTGGGAGAGGTCGTGGAAGTCGGTGCGGTGCGGGGCGGCCGACTCGACGAGGGTGGTGAAGAGCGAGACGGTGCCGTCGTGGTTGTCCGTCACCTCGATGACGCGCGCGAGCTGCGGGTAGTCGACGTGCGAGGCGGTGGAGACCTCCCAGAACGTGCCGCGCGGCTCGATCTTGTTCTTGTGGCTGTGGCCGTTGATCCAGGCGAGCACGTTGCGGTGGCGGCGGAGCACGGCGATCAGCTCGTCGCCCTGGTGCCGGGCCTCGCCGGGGCGGGCCGGGTCGGGGGTCGCGTTGTTCATGCTCCAGCTCGGGTGGTGGCTGAAGACGAGCGCGTACTGGTCCTTGTGCTCGGTCAGGGTCCGCTCCAGCCAGCGGAGCTGGGCGGTGCCCAGGGAGCCCTGGTAGTGGCCGCCAGGATCGGTGGAGTCGAGGCTGATGCCGATGACGCGGTCGGAGATCCGGAAGGAGTAGTAGAGGGTGCCCGCGTCGAGGTTGTCCTTGCCGTAGCCGTGGCCTATGGGGCCCGCGCCGGTGTGCGCCGGGTCGAGGTGCGCGGCCAGGTAGTCGCGGGTGGTGGTGGGGGCGCGGCGCGGGTCGGGGGTGATGGTGCGCATGTCCTTGCGGTGCGCGCGCAGCAGCTCCTCGATGTGCTTGCCCTTGGGGTCCACGCCGCCGGCCTCGCCGTCGAGGATGCGCTTGGCCTCGGCGGCGCCGATGGACTGGAGCTTGCGGTTCCCGGTGGCGACGTCCGCGATGAAGCTGCCGACGCCCGGGTAGCAGCCGCCGGAGAGCCCGTCGTGGTTGCCGTAGGTGGAGTACCAGGGGACGGCGAGGCCGGGGCTGTTGACGGTGCGGGTGGCGGCGGCGAGATAGCCCGGCAGGTGCGGGAAGCCGTGCTGTTTGTCGGCGTCGCGCAGCGTGCTCTCGGGGTTCCAGAAGAGCTTGAGTCCGGAGTTCTGCACGCCTTCGTAGTGGCGGGGGTCGCCGGTGTTGGGGGTGATCCGGCCGCCGGCCATGGCGGTGAGGAACCAGTCCAGTTCGGCCTTCGAGTTGTTGTCGCCGTTGTCCCCGGTGGTCATCACGAAGGAGAGCGGGGAGCCGGTGGCGGGGCCGGTGCGCAGCGCGTTGACGCGCTCGATGAGCGAGACGACGCCGGGCATGGTCAGCGCCTCGTGGGGCCGCCAGGAGCCGATGTTGCCGGCCCGGAAGAACTCGTAGCGCAGCGGGTGCTGGACGTCGGTGAGGTGCAGGTCGGTGAAGTGCACGAAGGAGGCGACGGTGGTGCGGCGGTCCGCGCGGCCCTTCTTGGCGGCGGCGAGTTCGGTGCGGGTCTGCCGGGGCCAGCCGGGGCCGTCGCCGAGCCGCCGGAAGGGGCCGGAGCCGCGCGGGGCGGCGGCGGAGGCGAGGGTGGTGCCCTTCGCCGAGGGGGCGGCGGGGACGGCTGGGACCTCGCGGGCGGCTGCCCCGACGCTCTCGGCCGCGCCGGGGGCGGCGGTCGGGGAAGCGGTCGCCGAGCCTCCGCCCGGCCCGAACGCGAGGCCGAGGCCGGTGGCGGCGCCGACGGCGCCCGTGGCGGTGAGGAACGTACGGCGGTCGAGGGCGGCGGCTGCGGAGCGGATACGGGACCTGCGTGACATGCCTGTCTCCCCGAGTGCGAACGCGAATGTGGCGGGCGGCCGTGGCCGACCTGTCACAGAGGATCGTTGGCATCGGGGATGACCTGGGCGTTAACTCGACGGCAACGGCCGCCGCCGATCGCTTCACATGGATCTTGGCTGTTGCGAATCGCCATGCGGGAATCGCCGAATGGAGCGCCGGCGCTCACTCGCAGTTCACCGGGCGCGGGAACGCGCCCGGCGCATAAGGGGCGCGACGCGCCCGGCGCACTACCGGCCCGCGGGCAGCCGCCCGTTCACCACAGCCGGACCGCGGGCAGCCGCCCGTTCACCACGGGCTTCAGAAGAACCCGCACGTAGGCGCTTCCATCACCGGCGCCGCGAGCCCCTCCGCGCCGTAGGGGGCGAAGAGTTCCAGCCGGATGCCGTCCGGGTCGTGGAAGAAGACGCCGCCGGACGGCGTGCCCTGCCCGTGCGGTACGACGCCCTCGTAGTGGAAGTCCGCGCCGATGGAGCGCAGGACGGCCTCGGCGGCCCGTACGTCCTGGATCCGGTCGACCTCGAAGGCGAGGTGGTGCAGGCCGGAGCGGTCGCCGTCGTACGGGCTGCCGGCCTGCTGCCAGAGGGTGACCGCGAGCTCCCCGTCGCGGCCGAGGAACGCGAAGCGGCGGCCCTCCCCCGCGTCGGCCGCGCCCTCGCGGAGCACCTCGAAGCCGAACACCCGCGTGTAGAAGGCGATCGAGCGGTCGATGTCGGTGACGTTGAGGCCGACGTGCCCGGTGCGCAGTGTGGCCGAGGCCATGGGGTTCCCCTCCCGCCGGGGACCGGGCCGCTCCCGGCCGCCCGTTCCTGACGACAGTAGGAGCGCTCTTCGAAGGCGGTCAACGGGGTCACAGGGGCTGACCGCTTGACGGCTTTATTGCCGTTTCCTCACCTGTGGCACATGGCGGATTTACGCCATCATTACTTTGGGCACCGACAACCCTCCCCAAACAGCCATCACTTGCGTGAAAGTGATCGGTCATCCGGTGTCGATTCTCGGATTCCGGACCTTCAGCACCGAAGACCGAAGAAGGACGCGATGACCTCTGATCCTCAAGCCCCGTCCGCCGGCGGCGCGAGACGCACGGCCCGAATAGCGGTAGCCGCGGGCCTGGTGGCCGCGCTCGCCGCGCCGATCCCCGCGCTGGCCGCGGACCACGGACCGGGGTCGGACCCCGGCGCCGGCCCCGCCAAGACGGCCGCGGCGGCCAAGCTCGGCCCGCACGACGCCCAGCTGCTCGCCGACGCCAAGGCGGACGGCGACAAGAACGTCACGCTGATGATCGCCACCGCCCCCGGCCGCACCGCGCAGGTCGCCGGGGAACTGGACGCGGTCAAGGGCGGCTCGGTGGGGCGTACGTACGACAAGCTCGGCTACGTACGGGCCACCGTGCCGACCTCGCAGGCGGACGCCGTCATCGCCAAGGCGCAGAAGCTCGACTCGGTGCACGGCATCGACCTCAAGCAGGAGATCAAGCTCCCGGACCCGTCGCCGCGCGGCGACGAGGCGACGGGGATGAAGGCAGCGCGGACCGGCGGCAAGGCCGCGTACCCGGCGCCCGGCAAGCACACTCCGGCGAAGAACCCGTACCAGCCCGCCCACGAGACGGGCGCCGTGGACTTCGTGCAGGAGCACCCCAAAGCCGACGGGCGGGGCGTGACCATCGGCATCCTCGACTCGGGCGTCGATCTCGGCCACCCGGCGCTCGCGAAGACCACCACCGGCGAGCGCAAGATCACCGACTGGGTGACGGCGACCGACCCGATAGTGGACCAGGACGGCACCTGGCGGCCCATGACGACGTCCGTCAAGGGCCCCGCCTTCTCCTTCAACGGCCGTACGTACCGGGCGCCCGAAGGCTCGTACAAGGTCAGCCTCTTCCGGGAGAGCGCGACGGCCGGCGGCGACATGAAGGGCGACCTGAACCGGGACGGCGACACCACCGACTCCTGGGCCGTGCTCTACGACCCGGCCAAGGGCACCGTCCGCGTGGACCTCGACGACGACGGCGACTTCGGCGACGACGAGGAGATGCGGCCGTACAAGGAGGACCACCAGGTCGGCTACTTCGGCAAGGACGACCCGGCCACCCCGATCGCCGAGCGCATCCCCTTCGTGGTGGAGATCCGCAAGGACGTGCCGATGGACCCGTACGGCGGGGACTGGACGGGGAAGAAGGCCGACTTCGTCAACATCGGCGTGGTCGAGTCCGAGCACGGTACGCACGTCGCGGGCATCACCGCGGCGAACGGGCTGTTCGGCGGCCGGATGAACGGCGCCGCCCCCGGCGCGAAGCTCGTCTCCTCGCGCGCCTGCACGTGGAGCGGCGGCTGCACCACCGTCGCGCTCACCGAGGGCATGATCGACCTGGTCGTGAACCGGGGCGTGGACATCGTCAACATGTCGATCGGCGGGCTGCCGCCGCTGAACGACGGCAACAACGCGCGCGCCGAGCTGTACACCCGGCTCATCGACACCTACGGCGTCCAGCTCGTCATCTCCGCGGGCAACGACGGGCCCGGCGTCAACACCATCGGCGACCCGGCCGTGGCGGACAAGGTGATCAGCGTCGGCGCGTCCGTGTCGAAGGACACCTGGGCCGCCGACTACGGGTCCGTGGTCGAGACGAAGAACGCGATGATGCCGTTCTCCTCGCGCGGCCCGCGCGAGGACGGCGGCTTCACGCCGACCCTCACCGCGCCGGGCGCGTCCGTCAACACCGTGCCCACCTGGGAGCCGGGAGCGCCGGTCGCCGAGGCCGGCTACGACCTGCCGCCCGGCTACGCGATGCTCCAGGGCACCTCGATGGCGTCCCCGCAGGCCACGGGCGCTGCCGCGCTGCTGATCTCCGCCGCCAAGGAGCGCCGCCATGCGCTGCCGCCGGCCGAGCTGCGCACGGCGCTGACCTCGACCGCCAAGAAGATCAAGGGCGTCCAGGCGTACGCGCAGGGCGCCGGCCTCATCGACGTGAACGAGGCGTGGGAGGCGATCCGGGACGGCGTGAGCGTCCAGGAGTACGCGGTGAAGGCGCCGGTGAAGACCTCGCTGGCCGGTTCGCTCAAGACGCCGGGGTTCGGCACCGGGCTCTACGACCGCGAGGGCGGCCTGAAGACGGGTGAGAACCGGACGTACGACATCAGCATCACCCGCACCACCGGGCCCGACCGCCCCATCTGGCACGAGCTGGAGTGGAAGAACAACGACGGCACGTTCCGCATCGTCGGCGACGACGAGGTCAAGCTGCCGCTGAACCGGCCGGTCACCGTCAAGGTGCGCGCCAAGGCCCGTACCGCCGGGGTGCACAGCGCGATCCTGACCGTGAACGACGACCACACGTGGCCCGTCGACAAGCAGATCCTGACGACGGTCGTCGCCGCGCAGCCCCTCGCGCAGCCGTCGTACGCGGTCAAGGAGTCCGGCTCCGTCCAGCGCAACGCCACCACGTCGTACTTCGTGAACGTGCCGAAGGGCGCCAAGTCGCTGGAGGTCGCGATGAGCGGCCTGCGGTCCGGCAGCCAGACCCGGTGGATCGCCATCAGCCCGTACGGCGTCCCGGCCGACCCCACGTCCACGCCGAACTGCTACCCGAACTACCCGAACCCGGCCAACACCTGCCGCCCGGAGCTGCGCTCGTACCCCGACCCGCTGCCCGGCGTCTGGGAGTTCGAGGTCGAGTCCCGGCGCACGTCACCGCACCTGGACAACCCGTTCACGCTGACGGCCACGGCGCTGGGCGCCGCCTTCGACCCGGCGGAGCGCACGCTCCCCGAGGTCAAGGCCGGCACGCCGGCCGCCGTCTCCTGGACCGCCGCCAACGGCTTCGCCGCCATCGACGGCAAGCTGCGCGGCGGCAAGCTCGGCTCCTCGGTGACCGACCGGCCGACGATCAAGCAGGGCGAGACGCGGACCACCAAGGTCACCCTGGGCGAGGGCGTCACCCGCCTCGACGCGTCGATCGGCCGCGTCTCCGACGCCAAGGCCGACCTCGACCTCAGCGTCTACAAGGACGGCAAGGTCGTGGCGTCCTCCACCAAGGGCGACTCCGAGGAGTCCGTCTCCCTTCCCAAGCCGCCCGCCGGCGAGTACACCATCGAGATATCCGGCTACTCGGTGCCGTCCGGCTCCACCGCGTACGACTACCGCGACGTCTACTACGCCCCGTCGCTGGGCGAGCTGCGCACGGACGAGACCAGGCCGGTCCGCCTGGCGTCCGGCGCCAAGGCCGAGGTGAGCGCCGAGGTCATCGCGGCGGCCGCCCCGCCCGCCGGCCGCGCCCTCTTCGGCGAGGTCCAGCTCCTGACCGCCTCGGGCACGGTGGCCGGGAGCGGCGCGGTGAAGATCGAGAAGGTGGTGGGGTGACGCACTGAGTGAGGCCGGGGCGGGCGCGCGCAGGGGCGCCCGCCCCGGCTGTTACGCGCCGCCACGCCCGTACGCGCTCCGGTACACACCGCTACGCCCTACACGGTGCACCTGGCGACGACTAAATTGGTGGCATGAGTGTATTCACCGTGCGCATACCGGATGACCTCGACGCCGACGTCCGCAAGGCCGCTGCCGACACCGGCCTCTCGCTGAACGCGTACATGGTGCGCACGCTGCGGCGGCAGATGGTCAAGGAGGCCGCCGAGGCCCAAGCCGCCCTGGGCGGCGTCCTCCTCGTCGACGACGGCGGCCCGGACCCCGCCGGTGACATCCGGTGAAGCGCGGAACCGTCTGGGAACTCCCGCTCGCCGACGCCACCCGCACCGTCCTGGTGCTCTCCATCGACGAGGCCAACGACAGCTACCGCGCGGCCGTATGCCTGCTCCTCCACCCCTCCGGCGCCTACCCCGACACGCTGCTGTCCGTGCCCATCACCGACCCGGTACGGGCAGTGGCCGTACCGGTGAACCTCACCCAGTACGCGGCCCACCGCTTCGAGAACGCGAAACCGCTCGGCCGGATCCCCTCGGAGACGATGGAGCGCGTCGAACGCGCGGTCCGTTCCGTGCTGGACCTCTGAGAGCGATCTCGCAGGGCGGCGCGTCCGGCCCACCGTGATCCACGTCACCCCGATCCCCCTCCCCCTTCAGCAGATTGGACAAAGCGGCTGCACCCCGACGCATGATGGAGCGGCTTGTCCAGGCCAGAGTCGTCCAGGTCACAGCCAGACCGCAGCAGATCGTGCGAAGGAGTCAGCGTGAGGATCGGAATCGTCGGAGCCACCGGCCAGGTCGGCGGGGTCATGCGCAAGGTGCTCGCCGAGCGCGACTTCCCCGTCGAGGAACTGCGTCTCTTCGCCTCCGCCCGGTCCGCCGGCCGGATGCTGCCGTGGGGCGGGACCGAGATCGCCGTCGAGGACGCCGCCACCGCGGACTACTCCGGCCTGGACATCGTGCTGTTCTCGGCCGGCGGCGCCACCTCCCGCGCGCTCGCGGAGAAGGTCGCCGCCCAGGGCCCCGTCGTGATCGACAACTCGTCGGCCTGGCGGCTCGACCCCGAGGTGCCGCTCGTCGTCTCCGAGGTCAACCCGCACGCCGTGGCCGACCGTCCCAAGGGCATCATCGCCAACCCGAACTGCACCACGATGGCCGCCATGCCCGTGCTGCGCCCGCTGCACGCCGAGGCGGGGCTGACCGCGCTGGTCGCCACCACCTACCAGGCCGTGTCCGGGTCCGGGCTCGCCGGGGTCGAGGAGCTGGACGGGCAGGTCCGCAAGGCCGCCGACGACGCCACCGCGCTGACCCACGACGGCTCGGCCGTCGAATTCCCCGAGCCGGGCGTCTACAAGCGCCCCATCGCCTTCAACGTGCTGCCGCTGGCCGGCGCCATCGTCGACGACGGCAGCTTCGAGACCGACGAGGAGCAGAAGCTCCGCAACGAGTCCCGCAAGATCCTGGAGATCCCCGGCCTCAAGGTCTCCGGCACCTGCGTGCGCGTCCCCGTCTTCACCGGCCACTCGATCCAGGTCAACGCCCGCTTCGAGCGCCCGCTCACCGTCGGGCGCGCGTACGAGCTGCTGGGCGAGGCCCCCGGCGTCGAGCTGTCCGAGATCCCCACCCCGCTGGAGGCCGCCGGCCGCGACGCCAGCTACGTGGGCCGCATCCGCGTCGACGAGACCGCCCCGAACAGCCTGGCCCTGTTCCTCTCCAACGACAACCTGCGCAAGGGCGCGGCCCTCAACGCCGTCCAGATCGCGGAACTGGTCGCCGCGGAGCTGCGCGGCTGAGCCCCCCGGCGCACGGGCGCACCAGCGGGGCGGACGGCTCGCACGGGCCTCCGCCCCGCCCTTTATTCGCTTGCCCGACGTGGAAGGATGGCCGGAATAGTCGCGACACAAGGAGATGCCCCGGTGCCTGGTACGAACCTGACCCGCGAAGAGGCGCAGCGGCGGGCGCGCCTGCTCACCGTCGACTCGTACGAGATCGACCTGGATCTCTCCGGCGCGCAGGAGGGCGGCACCTACCGGTCGCAGACCGTCGTGCGCTTCGACGCCGCCGAGGCCGGCGCCGAGTCGTTCATCGACCTGGTGGCCCCGTCCGTGCGCGAGGTCGTGCTCAACGGGACCGCGCTGGACGCCGCCGAGGTCTTCGCTGACTCGCGGATCGCGCTGCCGGGCCTGCTGGCGGGGCGCAACGAGCTGAAGGTCGTCGCGGACTGCGCGTACACGAACACCGGCGAGGGCCTGCACCGCTTCGTGGACCCCGTGGACCAGCAGGCGTACCTCTACACGCAGTTCGAGGTGCCGGACGCGCGCCGGGTGTTCGCCTCGTTCGAGCAGCCCGACCTGAAGGCGACGTTCCAGTTCACCGTGACGGCCCCCGAGGGCTGGACCGTGATCTCGAACTCCCCCACGCCCGAGCCCGCCGGCAACGTCTGGAGCTTCGAGCCGACGCCGCGCATCTCCTCGTACATCACGGCGCTGATCGTCGGCCCGTACCACTCGGTGCACAGCAGCTGGGAGGGGAACGGCCGCAGCGTGCCGCTCGGCATCTACTGCCGCCCCTCGCTCGCCGAGCACCTCGACGCGGACGCGATCTTCGAGGTGACGCGGCAGGGCTTCGACTGGTTCCAGGAGAAGTTCGACTACGCCTACCCCTTCGCCAAGTACGACCAGCTCTTCGTGCCGGAGTTCAACGCGGGCGCGATGGAGAACGCGGGCGCGGTGACCATCCGCGACCAGTACGTCTTCCGCTCCCGGACCACCGACGCGGCGTACGAGCGGCGCGCCGAGACCATCCTCCACGAGCTGGCCCACATGTGGTTCGGCGACCTGGTGACCATGGAGTGGTGGAACGACCTGTGGCTGAACGAGTCGTTCGCCACGTACACCTCCGTCGCCTGCCAGGCGTACGCGCCGGGCAGCCGCTGGCCGCACTCGTGGACGACCTTCGCCAACTCCGAGAAGACCTGGGCGTACCGGCAGGACCAGCTGCCCTCCACGCACCCGATCATGGCGGAGATCCGCGACCTGGACGACGTCCTGGTCAACTTCGACGGCATCACGTACGCCAAGGGCGCGTCCGTGCTCAAGCAGCTCGTCGCCTACGTCGGCATGGACGAGTTCTTCCGCGGCGTGCAGGCGTACTTCAAGCGGCACGCGTTCGGCAACACCCGCCTCGCCGACCTGCTGGGCGCGCTGGAGGAGACCTCCGGGCGCGACCTGAAGACCTGGTCGAAGGCGTGGCTGGAGACCGCCGGCATCAACATCCTGCGCCCGGTGATCGACGTCGACATCGCCGGCACCATCACCTCCTTCGCCGTCAAGCAGGAGGCCCCGGCGCTGCCGGCCGGCGCCAAGGGCGTCTCGACGCTCCGCCCGCACCGGATCGCCATCGGCTGCTACGACCTCCAGGACGGCAAGCTCGTCCGTACGGACCGGGTCGAGCTGGACGTGGACGGCGAGCTGACCGCGGTGGAGGCCCTCGTCGGCAAGAAGCGCCCCGCCGTCGTGCTGCTCAACGACGATGACCTCTCGTACGCGAAGGTGCGCCTGGACACCGAGTCCCTCGCGGCCGTCACCCGGCACCTGGGCGACTTCACCGAGTCCCTGCCGCGCGCCCTGTCCTGGGCCTCGGCCTGGGACATGACGCGCGACGGCGAGCTGGCCACCCGCGACTACCTCGACCTGGTGCTGTCCAACATCGCCAAGGAGACGGACATCGGCGTGGTGCAGTCGCTGCACCGCCAGGTCAAGCTCGCGCTCGACCTCTTCGCCGCCCCCGACTGGCGCGCGGAGGGCCTCGCCAAGTGGACCGACGCCGCGCTGGAGCAGCTGCGGGCCGCGGCCCCCGGCAGCGACCACCAGCTGGCGTGGGCGCGGGCGTTCGCCGTGACGGCCCGTACGGACGCGCAGCTCGACCTGCTCGCCGGGGTGCTGGACGGGACCGAGACCATCGAGGGGCTGACCGTCGACGCGGAGCTGCGCTGGGCCCTGCTGTCGCGCCTCGCCGCCACCGGCCGCGCCGACGAGCAGGCCATCGCGGCCGAGCTGGAGCGCGACCGCACCTCCGCGGGCGAACTGCACGCCGCCACGGCGCGCGCCGCCCGGCCCACCGCCGAGGCCAAGGCCGAGGCGTGGGCGTCGGTCGTCGAGTCCGACAAGCTGCCCAACTCCGTACAGGAGGCCGTCATCGGCGGCTTCCTCCAGCCCGACCAGCGCGAGCTGCTGGCCCCGTACGCGGAGAAGTACTTCGCCGCGGTGAAGGGCGCCTGGGACACCCGCAGCCACGAGATGGCGCAGCAGATCGCGGTCGGCCTCTACCCGGGCTTCCAGGTCTCCCAGGCCACCCTGGACGCCACGGACGCCTGGCTCGCCTCGGCCGAGCCGAGCGCGGCGCTGCGCCGCCTGGTCACCGAGTCGCGCGCGAGCGTCGAGCGCTCGCTGAAGGCGCAGGCGGCGGACGCCGGGCGCTGACGCACCCGGCTGACGGCCGTACGGACAGGGGCCCCCGCGGCGCGGAAACGCGCGGCGGGGCCCTTCCGCGTGTGTGGCCGAGGATTCCGTTGTGCACGGCCGCGGGAGCCCGTGATGAGCCTCGTACCCGGGCAGTGATCAGCGGGGAACCGGGAACAACGGCGGCCCCGCAGAAGTCATGAAGGACATGGGAACAGCGAACGGCCGTGCGGCTCTGGGGGAGGTGGCCTGCCGGTACCAGGCGGACGAGGTGCGGCCGGAGGACCTGCCGATGGCCGCCGCCGAGGCGCTCGCGGCCGGGCTGGACTCGCCGGCGCTGTGCGACCTCGCGGGCTGGTCCCGCAACGCCGACGCCCGCGATATCCACGACGCCTTCGAGCAGGCGCTCGCAGAGTGCGGAATCGGGCTGCCCGGCCCCGATGTGGCGCTGCGCCACGCCCTGCGCCGCCGGGCGGAGCAGCTCGTCGGCGGCGGCATCGGCCCCGCCGACCTGGCCCGGGACGACTGGTGCGAGACGGAGCCGGAGACCGCGGAGGAACGGGCGTTCCTGGCGCTGATCCCGCCGTGCGAGTGCTGTATCGAGTACACGCTGGGGCTCGGCGAACAGGCGTGGGCGGCCGGGCTGCGGGCCGCCGCGCTCGCCCTGACCGCCGCCCCGCCGCCGGGCCCCGGCTGCTGACCCGGCCGGCTCCCGCTCGGCTTTCTCAGGCGCTCTCGGCGCGCGCCTGGCGGCGGGCCAGCAGGGCGGCGCGCCGTTCGTCGAACTTGACGGCCTGGTCGTCGAGGCCGCCCATGTACAGGCCCAGCTCCTCCTGCGCCTTGAGCCCCTCCGGGCCGAGGCCGCCGATGTCGAGGACCTTGAGGAAGCGCAGGACGGGCTGGAGCACGTCGTCGTGGTGGATGCGGAGGTTGTAGATGCCGCCGATGGCCATCTGGGCGGCGGCCCGCTCGAAGCCGGGGATGCCGTGGCCGGGCATGCGGAAGCCGACGACCACGTCCCGTACGGCGCTCATGGTCTGGTCGGGGGCCAGTTCGAACGCCTTTCCGAGGAGATTGCGGTAGAAGACCATGTGCAGGTTCTCGTCGGTGGCGATGCGGGCCAGCATGCGGTCGCAGACCGGGTCGCCGGAGTGGTGTCCGGTGTTGCGGTGCGAGATGCGGGTGGCCAGTTCCTGGAAGGCGACGTAGGCGACCGAGTGCAGCATGCTGTGGCGGTTGTCGGACTCGAACCCCTCCGACATGTGCTGCATGCGGAAGTTCTCGAGCGCGACCGGGTCGACGGCGCGCGAGGCGAGCAGGTAGTCGCGCATGACGATGCCGTGCCGGCCCTCCTCGGCCGTCCAGCGGTGCACCCAGGTGCCCCACGCGCCGTCGCGCCCGAAGAGCGTCGCGATCTCGTGGTGGTAGCTGGGGAGGTTGTCCTCGGTGAGGAGGTTGACGACGAGCGCGGTACGGCCGATGGCGGTGACCTTCGACTGCTCGACGGCCCACGCCTCGCCGCCCATGATCCCGTCGAAGTCACGGGCGTCGCTCCACGGCACGTACTCGTGCGGCATCCAGTCCTTCGCGACGCCGAGATGGCGGTTGAGCTCGGTCTCGACGACTTCTTCCAGCGCGTACAGCAGCTGGCTGTCACTCCACGCGGCCTGGCCGTGGTGGCGGGAGGGGGCGATGGTCACAGCGGGCTCCAGGGGACGTCTGGGAACGATCGTATGATCGATACTTACGGTTCCGTAGGTTACGCCACCGTAGGTTAAGCCGGCCATAAACAGCAAGGGCCCCCTCCGCTGATTCGGAGGGGGCCATTCCGGAGCGGGGCCGGGAAATCGGCCAACTACGGGCCGCCGCGGACCGGTTCCGTAGACGCACAGGGCGCACAAGGTACACGGGGACTCACGGAGCTCACAGGGCGCAAAGAAAAACCGCGCACCCCTGAGGAGGGATGCGCGGCATGCATAAGGCCACGACGAAGGCGCGGGACGGCCGTGTGGCCGTCGGCGTCACTTCTTGCTGTAGTGCCAGTCCGACTTCTTGGAGCCCACCATGACCAGGCCGGCGATGACCAGGAAGAGGACGATCGGCGCGGCGACATAGAGGCCGAGCGTCTGAATGACGCTGAGGCCCGGACCCGGGTCGTCGCCGTCGTCGCGGACGAGCGCGAAGGCGGGGGACGACATCAGCAGCACCAGTGTCACGCCGGCGGTGATCGTGCCGGCGCGCAGGGCGTTCTTGTTGACCTTGTTGCTCACGGAGTCAACGTATCGGACGTGCGAACACCCCGCGCGCTCGGGGTGGCTTATGGATGGCCGAGGTGGCGTATGGCCGGTAATGGCCGCGGGGGCTCACGCCTCCGCTCCGCGCCCCCGCCCGCGTCCTTCTCACCCCTGACGCCCCTCCCGCCCCTCCCGCCCCTGCCGCTCCCTGTGCCGCGGAGCCCCCCGCAGCTCGCTCATGAGCGCGTGCAGGCGCGGTGATGCCGCCAGTTCCTCGAAGGAGACCGGCCGGCCGCGCGCGTCGGCGATCGGCAGCCGCCAGTTGGGGTACTGCCGCCACGTCCCCGGCAGGTTCTGCGGCCGCCGGTCGCCCACGGCGTCCGGGAGCCACACCCCGACCATCCGCGCCGGCGTGCGCAGCAGGAAGCGGTGTACGGCCTTGATCGCCGCCTCCTCGTTGCCCGGCCCCTCCGGCAGCAGCCCCAACTGGCCGAGCAGCGCCATCCACTCCGCGACCTCGATCGCGTCCTGGCCGCGCTCCTGCGCGAGCGGCCGGGTCAACAGCCCGAGCCGGTGCCGGAGTTCCACGTGCTCGCCGGTGAGGCGGGCCGCCGTGCTCGGCAGGTCGTGCGTGGTGACGGTGGCGAGGCAGCCGGCGCGCCACGCCTCGGGGAGCAGCGGCCGGGGGCGGCCGGGGGCCACGGGGACCGCCTCCGCCACCGGCTCTCCCTCGGACACGGGCACGGATTCGCCCCCGGCCCCAGGCGCGGACTCGGCCCCGGACACGGACTCGACCCCAGCCCCATCCCCATCCCCAAGCTCCGCCCCAGTCCCGGACTCCGCCCCGGCCCCGTAATCACGCTCGAACCACAGCACCGACGTGCCCAGCGCCCCCCGCTCCGCCAGGGCCCGGCGCACGCCCGGCTCCACCGTGCCCAGGTCCTCGCCTATGACGACCGCGCCCGCGCGGTGCGCCTCCAGGGCGAGGACGCCGAGCATCGCCTCCGCGTCGTAGCGCACGTACGCGCCCTCGGTCGGCGCGCGGCCCGCCGGGATCCACCAGAGCCTGAAGAGGCCCATCACATGGTCGACGCGCAGCGCGCCCGCGTGCCGCAGCATGCCGCGCAGCAGCCCCCGGTAGGGCGCGTAGCCGGCGGCGGCCAGGGCGTCCGGGCGCCACGGCGGGAGCCCCCAGTCCTGGCCGCGCGGGTTGAAGGCGTCCGGGGGCGCGCCGACCGACATGCCGGAGGCGAACGCGTCCTGCTGCGCCCAGGCGTCCGCGCCGCCCGGATGGACGCCGACCGCCAGGTCGTGTACGAGCCCCACCGGCATCCCGGCGTCGCGCGCGGAGCGCTGTGCGGCGGCGAGCTGCTGGTCCGTGAGCCAGGCCAGCCGGCAGTAGAAGTCGACGCGGTCGAGCAGTTCGCCGCGGGCGCGGGCGGTGCGGGTCGAGCGGGGGTCCCTGAGCCCCTCCGGCCACGCGTGCCAGTCGGGGCCGTACACCTCGGCCAGCGCGCACCACGTGGCGTGGTCGTCCAGGGCCCGGCCCTGCTCGGCGAGGAAGTCGCAGTACGCGGCGCGGCGGCCGGGCGGGAGCGGCACGGCCCGTACGAGCTCCAGGGCCTCCCGCTTGAGCGCCCATACCGCGTCCCGGTCGATCAGCCCGCTGCCGTCGAGCACGGCGGAGCGCAGCACCGCGGCGCGCGCGAGCAGCGCCGCGGCGTCCTCGCGGGCCTGCCCGGCGAGGTGGGCGTACTCCGGGACCTGCTCGACGCGCAGGTACACCGGGTCCGGGAAGCGGCGCGAGGAGGGGCGGTACGGCGAGGGGTCGGTGGGCGCGCCGGGCACGGCCGCGTGCAACGGGTTGACCTGCACGAAGCCGCAGCCGAAGGACCGCCCGGACCAGGACGCCAGCTCGGCGAGGTCGCCGAGGTCGCCCATGCCCCAGGAGCGCGCGGAGAGCAGGGAGTACAGCTGCACCATGAAGCCGTGGCTGCGGCCGGCGGGCTCGGGCATCCGGTCGGGCACGACGAGGAGCGTGGCGCGGGCGGACCGGCCGTCGGGGGCGTGCGCCCGCAGCACATGGCTGCCGAGCGGCAGCCCGCCCGCGTCGGCGGTGGGCTCTCCCGCGTCTCCACCGCCCTGGCCGGGGAAGAACGCGGCGCCGTCCCAGGGGAGGCGTTCGCCGCTCTCCGTCTCGACGCTCAGCACGGTGCCCTCGGGCAGGACGGGCAGCGGCGGCGTGCGCCGGGGGGTGGGGGCAGTGGACGCGACGGGGGCCCGCAGCACCACCGTGGCGGGCAGCAGCCGGCTGCGCTCCGTGAGCGCGTGGTCGTCCAGGGCGGCCCGTACGGACCGGGGCGTGGAGGCGTCGACTCCGAGCGCGGCGAGCACCTCGACGATGGTGTCCTCGGACACCCGGACGCTGCGGCCCGGCGAGGTTTCGTAGGACGTGGCGACGCCGTGCAGCTCGGCGAGCCGCGCTCTGGCCACTCAGACCTCCACGTACTCCATGCCGAGACCGGCGGTGGTCGGCTCGCTGGTGAGCGGCGGCTCGGCGGTGTTGGGGGACTCGCTGGTGAGCGGGGTGGCGTCGGCGAGCGGCGGCTCGCAGGTCAGCGGCGGCTCGACGAACGCGCCGGAGCCGTCGAGGCCGGAGTCGGGGCCCGAGACGCCGTCGAACAGGTCGGGCTCCCGCGGGGGCAGGTCGGGTTTGGAGAACCCCGGGATATCGGAGGTGCTGGAGATCGCGGAGAGCAGGAGTTGAGCTGACGCGGCCACACGGGCCTCCTGGAGGTGATGGCAGTGGGACACATTTGCCCTACCCACTGGCGGCGCGGGCAGACGTGTCGAAATGGGGAACGTGCTCCAGGTCACATTACGTTCCCGGCAGGCGATTTCACGGCCGTATGCCGCACGGGAAGAAGAGAATGCGGACCAAGTGGACATCTCGGCGGCTTTTTTGCGGCGGCGCCAGGGACGGCTACGGGCCTCTGAACGCCTCCGGGGCGGCGTCCGGGAGGGGGCCCAGAGGCATGCCGAACGCGTCGCGGCACGGGGGACCAAACCCGTACGGCCGTACGGGCACCCGTACGGCCGTATCCCTGCCGCGCTCTTCCCGTGCTCCCGCCGCGGTACGACGAAGGCCCGGTCTCAGGCGGAAATGCCGTCGATCCGGGCCATGGCGTCCTCCGCGCCGTATGCCTGCAAGTAAGGCAGCCAGCGCGGGTCCCTATGCCCGGTCCCGATGATGCGCCAGGCCAGCCCGGATGGCGGCGCGGGCTGGTGGCGCAGCCGCCAGCCGAGCTCGGCGACGTGCCGGTCGGCCTTGACGTGGTTGCAGCGGCGGCAGGCGGCGACCACGTTCTCCCAGGCGTGGGGGCCGCCGCGGCTGCGCGGAATGACGTGGTCGACGCTGGTTGCGACGCCACCGCAGTAGGCGCATCTCCCGCCGTCGCGGGCGAACAGGGCGCGGCGGGTGAGCGGGACGGGGCCGCGAAAGGGGACCCGGACGAAGCGCTTCAGCCGCACGACGCTCGGGGCGGGTATGACATGGGTCGCACTGTGCATAAAGGCGCCGGAGTCCTCAAGGCAGATGGCCTTCTCATTGAGGACGAGCACGAGCGCGCGTCGGAGCGGTACGACGCCGAGCGGCTCGTACGACGCGTTGAGGACCAGGACATGCGGCACGGGTGCCTCCTTGTACGCCGGCGGCGCGTGGCTCGCGCCGGGACGATCTCCACCAAGTGTCCCCCGCTCCCTGGTCGGAGCGCCACCATCACCAGGTAACGGGCCACAGGTGTTTTGCAGCACACCTCTTTCATCCCCCGCTCACGCCCCGGTCAAGACCCGTGATCAATCGAACACAGCAACGGGGCACCGTTGCCCTCCCGTTACTCTGGTTGGCTGTCCGCGCCGTGCTCCGGCGGGCATGTCCGACACGAAGGGTCCCTGCTGTGTCCTGGTCCGCTGTCCTGGCCGCCGACACCACCCCGCACCGCGTCACCTCCCTCGACGAGGCGACGCAGACGGCGAACAACGCCGCCGGCTGGGTGGAGGAGAACTGGTCCACCTGGCTCGGCAACGGCCTGCGCATCATCCTGATCATCGTGATCGCGGTGGTGCTCCGGTCGCTGATCCGGCGCGGCATCACCAAGCTGATAGCGCGCATGAACCGCACGGCGCAGGCCGTGGACGGCACGGCGCTGGGCGGCCTGCTCGTCAACGCCGAGCGGCGGCGGCAGCGCTCCGAGGCCATAGGTTCGGTGCTGCGCAGCGTCGCGTCCTTCGTGATCATGGGGACGGCGGCGCTGACGGTGCTCTCCGTGCTCCAGATCAACCTGGCCCCGCTGCTGGCCAGCGCGGGCGTGGCGGGCGTGGCCATCGGTTTCGGCGCCCGCAACCTGGTCACGGACTTCCTGTCCGGTGTTTTCATGATCCTTGAGGACCAGTACGGCGTCGGCGACGAGATCGACGCGGGCGTCGCCACCGGCACGGTCATCGAGGTCGGCCTGCGCGTCACCAAGCTGCGCGGCCCGAACGGCGCCATCTGGTACGTGCGCAACGGCGAGGTCAAGCGCATCGGCAACCTCAGCCAGGGCTGGTCCACCGCGGAGGTCGATGTCACCCTCCGCTACGACGAAGACCTCGACCGGGCCCGTACGGTCATCGCGGCGGCGGGCGAGGACATGGCGAAGGAAGCGCCGTGGGACGAGTCGCTGTGGGAGCCGGTCGAGGTGATGGGGCTGGACTCGGTCACCCTCGACTCGGTCGTCGTCCGCGTCCAGGCCAAGACGATGCCGGGCAAGGCGGCGGGCGTCGAGCGCGAGCTGCGCTGGCGCATCAAGCAGGCCCTGGACGCCGAGGGCATCCGCATCGGCACCCCCGCCGCCCCCGCCGACGAGGACCCCGCCCCCGACCCCTCCGCCACGGTCGCCGCCCCCTCCGCCCTCGGCAACCCGACCTCACCCCAGTCCCTCGCGACCACCCCGATACCGCAACAGCCCCCGGCGCCGCCGACGCTGGGCAAGTGAGACCCCTCCGCGGGGCTGTCGAGCGGCCGTACGGGCGTGCGAAGGTTACGCGCATGTCGACTACACACATGGGGCGGTCCATGCCGCCCGCGCACGCCGGTGAACGCGCCATGCTGGAGAGCTGGCTGGAGTTCCAGCGCGAGACGCTGGCGCTGAAGTGCGCGGGGCTGGACGACCGTCAGGTGCGGCTGGCGGCTGTGGAGCCGTCGGCCATGACGTTGCTCGGGCTGGTGCAGCACATGACCGTGGTCGAGCGGCGGTGGTTCCAGGAGGTGCTGGCCGGGCGGGACGTGCCGTACGACGAGGCGACGGGCGACGGGTTCACGCTCGTCCCGGAGCGCGGCATCGACGAGGCGCTGGCCGACTGGCGGGCGGAGGTCCAGCGGGCCCGCGAGGCAGCCGCCGAGGGCTCGTTGGACGACTCCGGGGAGCTCACCGAGCAGTTCGCCAAGATCCTCGGGGAATCGACGATCTCGCTGCGGTGGATTCTGGTGCACATGATCGAGGAGTACGCGCGCCACAACGGGCACGCGGACCTGATCCGGGAGCGCATCGACGGGGTCACGGGGGTGTAGGCGCGTACGGCATCCGTCACCGGCCCCCGGGCGCATTCCGCCCGGGGGCCGGTTCTGCGTTGATAACACTTTGACAAGCAGCGCGTTCGGACCATTGACGCCCCACTGACGTCGGCTTTAACGTCCTGTTCACCGATAGGAAAGTTTCCTAACAGACAGTCGAAGGCGATGTCGAAGGGCGGGTGCACCACCATGGCCGGGACTCCCGGTACCCCGCGCGTACTGCGCGCCATGAACGACCGCGCCGCGCTCGATCTGCTCATCGCCCACGGCCCGTTGACCCGCACCCGGCTCGGCGAGCTGACCGGGCTGTCCAAGCCCACGGCGTCGCAGCTGCTCAGCCGGCTCGAAGCGGCCCAGCTGGTGCGGACCACCGGGAACGTGACGGGGCGGCCGGGGCCGAACGCGCAGCTGTACGAGGTCAATCCGACGGTGGCGCACGTCGCCGCGCTCGCCGTGGACCCCGAGGGGATCACGGCGGTCGTCGCCGACATCACCGGGCATGTCGTCGGCGAGCACCGCGCCGAGGCGCGGGACACCCCGGAGCCGCAGCGGGAGCAGACCGCCGAGCTGGTGGCCGAGGTCGTGGGGCGCGCGCTGGCGGACGCCGGGCTCGGGCTCGACGCGCTGCACCGGACCGTCATCGGGACGCCCGGCGCGCTCGACCCGCAGACCGGGACCCTGCGGTACGCGCCGCACCTGCCGGGCTGGCACTCGCGGACCCTCCGCGACGAGCTGGCCAAGGTGATCGGCACGCCCATCGTCATCGAGAACGACGTGAACCTCGCGGCCATCGCCGAGCAGCACGACGGCGCGGCCCAGGACTTCGACGACTACGTGCTCATCTGGGCCGACGAGGGCGTCGGCGCCGCCATCGTGCTCGGCGGCACCCTGCTGCGCGGAGCGACCGGCGGGGCCGGCGAGATCGGCTATATGCCGCTGCCCGGCGCCCCGTTGGCGCGCGGCGGCCCCGTAACGGCCGCGCGGCCGGACGCCGGCGGCGGGTTCCAGAGCCTCGTCGGCTCGCCCGCCGTGCTCGCCCTCGCCCGCGAGCACGGCATCGAGGCCGAGACCGCCGCCGACGCCCTGGAGGCGGCGCTCACCACGCCCGGCGCGGGCGACGAGGTCCTCACGGAGCTGGCGCGGCGCATCGCGGTGGGCATCGCCGCCGTGGTGGCC
This sequence comes from Streptomyces sp. NPDC050617, assembly GCF_040654795.1. Classification (NCBI taxonomy): domain Bacteria; kingdom Bacillati; phylum Actinomycetota; class Actinomycetes; order Kitasatosporales; family Streptomycetaceae; genus Streptomyces; species Streptomyces sp. NPDC050617. The sequence goes on from NZ_JBFAIS010000024.1 coordinate 63,772, forward strand.
GTCGTCGACCCGGAGCTGGTGGTCCTGGCCGGGGCGCTGCCGCAGACCTGCGGCGAGCGACTGCGCGAGCTGGTGGCGGCCGAGCTGACCGGAATCGCCCTGCCCGAACCGCAGTTGCGGATGAGCGCCGTGGACGGCTCCCCCATTCTCATCGGCGCGCTGCAGACCGCGCTCGCCGAGGCGCGCAACACGGTTTTCGACACGGCCTGACCCCTGACCCCACCGGGCCCCCGTGGCAGCGACGGCCCGCCGCCGCGCGAGCAGTTCCGCCACTCCCTTCCCATCCCCCTTATAAGCCCCGCCACCAGCCCCCGCCACAAAGGAAGTTCCGCCATGCCGCGTACGCGAAGTCGCCGCGCGCCGGCCGTCCTCGGCTCGGTCCTCGCCACCGCCGGCCTGCTCCTCGCGGGCTGCGCCAACCCGAGTACCGGAAGTGACACGGACGACCCGACCAAGCCCGTCACGCTGCGGTTCTGGCACGGCTGGTCGGACAAGAACGAGGTCGCCGCGATCAACGCGTCGATCAAGCGGTTCGAGAAGCTGCACCCCAATATCACGGTGAAATCGACGGGCAACGTCACCGACGAGACCATCAACCAGGCGCTGCGGGCAGGGGGCGACGACTCCCCGGACGTCGTGTCGTCGTTCACCACCAACAATGTGGGGCAGTACTGCTCGTCGGGCATGTGGGTGGATCTGGACCCGTTCATGAAGAAGTCCGGCATGGAGAAGTCGAAGGTCTTCCCCAGCACCCTGCTGGACTACACGCAGTACCAGGGAAAGCAGTGCGCGCTGCCGCTGCTCGCCGATTCCTTCGGGCTCTACTACAACAAGGACGCCTTCGAGAAGGCCGGCATCACCCGGCCGCCGCGCACCATGTCCGAGTTGAAAGAGGACGCGGTGAAGCTGACGGAGCGGGCCAAGGGCGGCTCGTACAAGCAGCTCGGCTATATGCCCGACTTCCGGCTCTACCAGAACAGCCCGGACCGGCCCTTCGCCCAGTGGGCCCCCACCTACTTCGACAAGGACGGCAAGGCCGCGCTGTCCAAGGACCCCGTCTCGAAGCAGTTCTTCACCACCCAGCGAGACATGATCAAGGCGCTCGGCGGATACGACGCGCTGGAAAAGTACCGGACGGGCTTCGGTGATGAGATGTCCTCGCAGAACGCCTTCGTGACCGGAAAATTGGCCATGATCATGGACGGCGAGTGGCGCGGGCTGAAGCTCAAGGAGGACAAGGCCAAGTTCGATTGGGGCACCGCCCCCATGCCCGTACCGGACGATCAGGCCGACAAATACGGGCGCGGCTATCTGACCGGCACCGTGGCGGGCATCTCGCACAGCAGCAAGCACCAGAACGCGGCATGGGAGCTGGTGAAGTTCCTGACGGCCGACACCGATCAGGTCGTCGCCTTCGCGAACGCCATTCACAATGTGCCGTCCACCTTCGCGGCGCTGAAGTCGCCGAAGCTGGACGCGGATCCCGCCTTCCGTACGTTCCTGGACATCGCGCAGAACCCGAACAGCCAGACCGTGCCGCCCTCCAACAACGGCGGGCAGTACGTCACCACGCTCCAGGACTTCTCCTACAACGTGGAGGCCGGAAAGGTCTCAGACCTGGACAAGGGCCTGCGCGACCTCGACAAGCAGATCGACGCCGACAACGTCCAGTCTGAGAACTGACGGAGTACCGCCATGGCCATATCCCCAGCTGTCACCCAGTCGCCCGCGCTCAAGAAGCCGGCCCGGCCGGCCAAGGCGCCCGAACTGCGCCGCAAACACACCCGCGAGCGACTGCGCACCCTCGGGTTCCTCTCCCCGTGGCTGGTCGGTTTCACCGTCTTCTTCGGCTATCCGCTCCTCGCCACCGTCTATTTCTCGTTCATGCACTACAACCAGATCCAGAACCCGGATTTCGTGGGTCTGCGCAACTGGAAGTACGTGCTGACCCAGATGCCGCTGTTCGGCCCGGCACTGTGGAACACGCTGTGGCTGGTCGTCGTGATGGTCGCGCTGCGCGTCGTCTTCGGCCTCGGCATCGGGCTGCTCATCACGAAGATCAAATCCGGTGTCGGCTTCTTCCGGACCGCCTTCTACATTCCCTATCTCGCGCCGCCGGTCGCCGCGACCGTCGCCTTCGTCTTCCTGCTGAACCCCGGTACGGGCCCGGTCAACGAGGCCCTCTCGGCGATCGGCATCGACGCCCCGAACTGGTTCAACGACGCGGCCTGGGCCAAGCCCTCGCTGGTGATGCTCTCCCTGTGGGGCATCGGCGACCTGATGGTCATCTTCATGGCCGCGCTGCTGGACGTGCCGAAGGAGCAGTACGAGGCGGCGGAGCTGGACGGCGCGGGCGCGTTCTCCAAGTTCCGCTACGTGACCTGGCCGTCGATCACGCCGATCGTGATGTTCGCGGTGGTCACGGGCGTCGTGCAGACCATGCAGTACTACACGCAGGCGCTGGTCGCCGGGAAGCTCGCCTCCGGCGTGACCATCGGCCCCGGTACGGTCATCCAGCCCGGCTACCCCGACCACTCGACCCTCACCGTGCCGCAGCTCGTCTACCAGCTCGGCTTCCAGAACTTCAACACCGGCGCGGCGTGCGTGCTCTCGCTCGTACTCTTCGTCATCGCCATGGCCGTGACCTCGCTGCTGATGCGCAAGCGCGCCGGCCTGCTGACGGCGGAGGACTGATCCCATGACCACGACCACCCTGACCGCCCCGCAGCCCGCGCCGGCCCCCTCGCGCCAGGCTCCCGTGCGCCAGCCGGCCGCGATCCGCCGCAAGCGGGCCCTGCACTGGATCGCGGTGCACTCGGTCGCCATCGCCGCCGCGCTGTTCTTCGTGCTGCCCTTCGTCTTCGTCTTCCTGACGTCCGTGATGAGCGACGGCCAGGCGATGAGCGGCGACCTGTGGCCGCACGAATGGAACTGGTCCAATTACGCCGACGTCATCAACACCCCCGGTTTCCTGGACTGGTGGAAGAATTCGCTGATGTACGCGGGGCTGGGCACGCTCTTCACCGTGTGCTCGTCGATCCCCGTGGCGTACGCGCTCGCGAAGTTCCGCTTCCGGGGCCGCCGGGCCGCGATGATGCTGGTGATCTCCACGATGATGCTGCCGCCGCAGGTCATCGTGATCCCGATGTACCTGGTGTGGGCCCAGCAGCTGCACCTGTCCGGCTCGCTGTGGCCGCTCATCATCCCGATGGCGTTCGGCGACGCGTACTCCATATTCCTGCTGCGCCAGTTCCTGCTGACGATCCCCAAGGAATACATCGAGTCGGCGAAGGTCGACGGCTGCGGCGAAATGCGCACCCTGCTGCGGATCGTGGTCCCGATGGCGAAGCCCGGCATCGCGGCCGTCGCGCTCTTCCAGTTCTTCTACTGCTGGAACGACTACTTCGGCCCGCAGATCTACGCGGCCCAGAACCCGGGCGCGTGGACGCTGAGTTACGGGCTCGAATCGTTCAAGAGCGCGCACAGCGTCAACTGGAACATGACCATGGCCGCGACGATCCTCGTCATGGCCCCTGTCATCATTGTTTTCTTCTTCGCACAAAAGGCCTTCGTCGAAGGCGTCACTCTCACCGGAGTAAAGGGCTGATTTCTCGTGAAGCTCGCAGTGGTCGGCGGAGGCTCGACCTACACCCCCGAACTCATCGACGGATTCGCGCGGCTACGCGACGTGCTGCCGCTGGAGGAGCTCGTCCTCATCGACCCGGCCGCCGACCGGCTGGAGCTGGTGGGCGGGCTGGCGCGGCGCATCTTCGCCAAGCAGGGCCACCCCGGCCGGATCTCCTGGACCGATGACGTCGACGCCGGGATCGACGGCGCGGACGCCGTCCTGCTCCAGCTGCGCGTGGGCGGCCAGGCGGCCCGCAACCAGGACGAGACCTGGCCGCTGGAGTGCGGCTGCGTCGGCCAGGAGACCACCGGCGCGGGCGGCCTCGCCAAGGCGCTGCGCACGGTCCCGGTGGTCCTCGACATCGCCGAGCGGGTGCGCCGCCGCAACCCGAACGCGTGGATCATCGACTTCACCAACCCCGTCGGCATCGTCACCCGCGCGCTGCTGACGGCCGGCCACAAGGCCGTCGGCCTGTGCAACGTCGCCATCGGTTTCCAGCGGAAGTTCGCCAAGCTGCTCGACGTCACGCCGGAGGAGGTCGCCCTCGACCACGTGGGCCTCAACCACCTCACGTGGGAGCGGGGCGTGCGCGTCGGCGGCGAGGACGTGCTGCCGAAGCTGCTCGCCGAGCACGGTGAGGCCATCGCGGCGGACCTGCACATGCCGCGCTCCCTGGTGGACCGCCTCGGCGTCGTCCCCTCGTACTACCTGCGCTACTTCTACCAGCACGACGAGGTCGTACGGGAGCTGAAGACCAAGCCGTCGCGCGCCGCCGAGGTGGCCGAGATGGAGAAGCAGCTGCTTCAGATGTACGGCGACCCGACGCTGGACGAGAAGCCGGAGCTGCTGGGCAAGCGCGGCGGCGCGTTCTACTCGGAGGCGGCCGTCGCGCTGACCTCCTCGCTGCTGCGCGACACGGGCGACGTGCAGGTCGTGAACACCCTGAACAACGGCACCCTGCCGTTCCTCCCCGACGACGCGGTCATCGAGGTCCCGGCGACCGTCGACGCCCGCGGCACGCACCCGCTGCCGGTGCCGGCCCTGGAGCCGCTGTACTCGGGACTGATCGCGAACGTCACGGCGTACGAGCACCTGGCGCTGGAGGCCGCCCTCAAGGGCGGCGGCGACCGGGTCTTCGAGGCGCTGCTCGCGCACCCGCTCGTCGGCCAGATCGAGTACGCGCAGAAGCTGACGGACGACCTCATCGCGCACAACCGGGAGCACCTCACGTGGGCCTGACCGACGCCCAGTCACCTCAGGCCCTGCGGCCCGGGGCAACGCTCGCCATCGACGCGGGCAACAGCAAGACCGACGTCGCGCTCATCGGGGCCGACGGCAGCGTGCTCGGCAACGCCCGCGGCGGCGGCTTCCAGCCGCCGACGGTGGGCCCCGAGCGCGCGGTCGCGGGCCTGGCACCGCTCGTCGCGCACGCCGCCCAGCAGGCGCGGGCCGGAAAGGGCGGGCCGCTCCTCGTGGAGCACGTGTCCGCCTGCCTGGCCAACGCGGATCTGCCGGTGGAGGAGGCGCAGCTGGAGGCGGAGATCGTCTCGTACGGCTGGGCCCGAACCGTCACCGTCGCCAACGACACCTTCGCCCTGCTGCGGGCCGGTCTGCCGGACGAGGCCGAGCCGACCGGCGTCGCGGTCGTCTGCGGCGCGGGCATCAACTGCGCGGGGCTGGCGCCCGGCGGCCGCAGCGCGCGGTTCCCCGCCATCGGCCGGATATCCGGTGACTGGGGCGGCGGCGGGCACCTCGCGGACGAGGCCCTGTGGTGGGCGGCGCGCGCGGAGGACGGGCGCGGCGAGGACACCGAGCTGGCGCGGGCCCTGCCCGCCCACTACGGCCTGACGACGATGCTGGAGCTGATCGAGGCGATCCACCTCGGTCCGATCACGCAGGCGCGGCGGCACGAGATGAACCCCGTGCTGTTCGCGGTGGCCGCCGCGGGCGACCCGGTCGCGCGCGCGATCGTCGCCCGGCAGGCGGACGAGGTGGTCGCGCTGGCCACGGTCGCGCTGACCCGCCTGGACCTGCTCGACGCGGACGCGCCCGTCGTCCTGGGCGGCGGGATACTCGCGGCCCGCCACCCGCTGCTGCACGACCGGGTGGTGGAGCTGCTGGCCGACAAGGCGCCGAAGGCCGTGCCGACGGTCGTCACGGCCCCGCCGGTGCTGGGCGCGGCCCTGCTCGGCCTGGACCACGCGGGCGCCCCGGCCGACGCCTACGCCCGGCTGCGCGAACACTACGCGTAGCGGACGAACCGGGTGCGGCGGACGCGGAGGGGGTAACGCGCCCGGCGGCCCCACTGGTTGTCCGGGCCCCGTCTCCGTGGGGGAGGCGGGGCCCGGCGCTCTCGTGACACGGACGGCCGCTGCCGCCCCACCGTTCGCACGGGAACCGAACACGCCCGTCCGGCGTGGAAACGAGGGGAAGGGGCGGTCGCGGCGCCGGTCCGGGGGCCGCGTCAGGAACAAGATCCAGCCAATACCCGTGTGGTTGTCAGTGGCTGCGGCCATACTGACTGGCCGGGTACTCCGTCGCCCGTCCCGCCGGGCGGGGCGGCGCCGGCCGTCAGTCACCGAGGGGGAGGTCTTGTGTCAAACCCGCCGACCGGGAGCGCCGCGCCGCGGCCGCCCGGACCCGCGCGCGCGTCCGCGCCGACGGCCGGGCGCACCGGGCCCGCCGGGTTCCCCGGCCCCCGTACGGGCCCGCTCGCCCAGGCCGTCCCCGCCTCTGCGGAGGCGGCGCCCCGCCGCCCGGCGTGGCGCGAGGGGCTCGACCGGCTGCGGACGGGGGCGACCACCGAGCCGGGGCGGCTGCGCGTCATCGGCGCCGTGCTGGCCGTGCTCGTCCTGGCGTTCGGGGCGGTGACGGCCTGGCAGGTCACCGAGCGGGCGACCGCCGCGGACTCCGTGCGGGACCGCAGCCAGCCGCTCAGCGCGAACGCCGCGGACATCTACCGCTCGCTGGCGGACGCCGACGCCACGGCGGCCGGCGGGTTCCTCGCGGGCGGCCAGGAGCCGCGCGCGGTCCGCCTCCGGTACGAGCGCGACATCGGCCGCGCCTCCGACCTGCTGGTGAAGGCCGGGGCGCACACCTCCGGCTCGCGGGCCGCCCGCGACCAGATAGCGAAGCTGAACCACCAACTCCCCTTCTATACGGGATATATCGAGTCCGCGCGGGCCAACAACCGGCAGGGCCTGCCGCTCGGCGGCGCCTATCTGCGGTACGCGAGCGAGACGATGCGCGGCGAGCTGCTGCCCGCCGCCTCCAAGCTGTACGAGACGGAGACGGCGCGGCTGGGCTCCGACTACGGGGACGCCAAGTCCTGGCCGTGGGCGGCGACCGGTGTCGGCCTGCTGACCCTGGGCGCGCTGGGCTGGGCGCAGCGCCGCAACTACCGGCGTACGAACCGGGTGTTCAACCGGGGGCTGCTGGCCGCGACCGGCGCGTCCACGGTGGTGCTGCTGTGGCTGGTGGTCGGCCATTCCCTGGCCCGCGCGGAGCTCAACGAATCCTCCACGCACGGCGCGCAGTCCCTCCATGTGCTCAACGAGGCCCGGATCGGCGCGCTCCAGGCCCGCGGCGACGAGAACCTGACCCTGGTGGCCCGCGGCGCGGTGCTCACCCCGGACGGCGACGACGCGTACGAGGTCAGCTACAAGGCGGGCATGCGCAGACTCGTCGGCTCCGGCGCCGACGGCGCGGCGGCCGGGGACAGCCTGCTGGACCGCGCCGGGAAGCTGGCCGACGACCCGAAGGGCCGCGCCCCGGTGGCCCGCGCCCTCGACGGCGTACGGGAGTGGCAGCGGCGGCACGCGGACGCCCGCGCGACGGACGACAGCGGGGACTACGAACACGCGCTGCCCAAGGTGATCGGCGCGAAGGACAGCACGGGCGAGTCCTTCGACCGGGTGGACGGCGAGCTGGCGGCCGCCGTGCGGCACGAACAGGACGAGTTCGACCGCGCGGCCGGGGACGGGCGCGGGGCGCTGGAGTGGATGGCGGCCGGCGCCGTCGTGCTGGCCGTGCTCGGCGCGGCCGGCACGGTGCTGGGCATCGGCCGCAGGCTCTCGGAGTACCGGTGACAGGGGGCGTGGGAATGCGCGCGGACGGGTCGGGGCCGGGCGGCGGCCCCAGGACATCGGGAACGGGCGGCGCCGGTCGCGCCCGTCGCGCGGCCGTGCCGGTCGCGGGCGCGCTCGCGGCGGCCGTCGCGCTCGTGGCCACGGTCCTGGCCGGCGCCTCGGGAGGCGACGCGGGCGGGCAGCGGGACCGGGCCCGTACGACTCACGCGCGGACGGCCGGGGCCGCCGCCGAGGCGCCGCCGACGTGCGAGCGCCCCGAGGCGAGCCTCTCCCCGTCCGGGGACGCGGGACCCGCCGTGCGGCGGATCAAGGAGCGCGGCCGGCTGATCGCCGGCGTGGACCAGAACAGCTACCGCTGGGGATACCGCGACCCGGCGACCGGCCGCCTCAGCGGCTTCGACATCGAGCTCGTACGGGCCATCGCCAAGGACATACTCGGCGACCCGGAGAAGGTCACCTGGCTCGCCATCCCCACCAACAAGCGGATCGACGTGCTGCGCGACAAGAAGGTGGACCTCGTCGCCCGCACCATGACGATCAACTGCGAGCGCATCAAGCAGGTCGCCTTCTCCACCGCCTACTTCGAGGCCGGCCAGCAGGTGCTGGTGCCCAACGGATCGGCGATCACCGCCTTCGACGACACGCTGAAGGGCCGGAGGGTGTGCACGGCCAAGGGGTCCACGGGCGAGTCGGAGCTCAAGAACGAGGCGCACGGCGCGGAGGTCCGTACCGTCCCCAACCAGCTGGACTGCCTGGTGCGGCTCCAGTTGGGCCAGGTGGACGCGGTGGTCACGGACAACGCGCTGGCGGCGGGGCAGGCGGCGCAGGACCCGTCGGTGAAGCTGGTCGGCAAGCCGTTCACCACGGAGCCGTACGGGGTGGCGATGAACCTCGGCGACACGGACCTGGTCCGCCGGGTCAACAAGGTGCTGGAGGACTACGAACGCGGGGGCGAGGACAGCCGGTGGATGCGGGCCTACCGGAAGTGGCTCGCGGAGGATCTCACCGGGATCAAGAACCCGGCGCCCCCCAAGCCCCTCTACAAGGACTGACCGCGGTCGCGGGGACTGAACTCCGCGGCCGCGAGAACGGTCTCCACAGGTACGAGGACTGGACACGGCGCGGATCGGGCACAGCAGGAACGGACACGGAAGCAGCAACTGCCACAGCCGACACAGCGGACCAACGGGAATGAACCGGCGAAGCGCGGCGTCCGCCGCGGACAGGAGAGGTGATCGATGGCGGTCTCGGGACCTACCGGGCCGGCCCTGAGCCGTGAGGAGGCGGACCGCGCGCTGGCCAGGCTCGGCGCCGAACACGAGGCCGTCGAAACCTCACTGCTGGCGCTCCAGGACCACGCCGGCCGCAGACTGCTCGAGGGCGCGGAGCTGACCGGCGCGACCAGGAGCCGGTGGGAGGCCACCGAGCCGCTCATCTCCGTCCTGTGGACCTGCTTCGACGCGTACACGGCGGCCCTGACCCGGGCCCGCGAGCTGCGCGCCCGGCGGCGCTGGCCCACCCAGAGCGAGCTGGCCGACCTCACCGAGCTGCTGCGCGGCCCGTGCGTCACGCTGCCGGACACCGGCGCCCCGACCGGCCCGGCGCTGCTCAGCGAGCGGCTGAGCCTCCAGGAGCTCGTCGCCCGGATGAACGGCTGGTACGCCCGCGCCCTCGACGTCGTCGTCACCGCCGACGCCGTGTGGTCCGCCCTGCCCGCCCGGATAGACCTGCTCGCCGCCGAGCTGGGCCGCACCCGTTCGCTGGCCCACTCCGTGGGCGTGCGCCCCGGCGAGCACCCGGCCGGCGACGACCTGGAGCGCATCACGGGCGAACTGACCGCGCTCCGCGCCGAGGTGATCTCCGATCCGCTCTCCTTCTGGTCCGGCGCGTCCCCGAGCTCCGCGCCCGGCGGCGGCCGCCCCGACACCGAGCGGTACAACCGGGCGGCCCGCGCCCTGGAGGACGTACGGCGCGAGATCGAGGCCGTGCTGGCGGTGCGGCAGGACTCGGAGCAGCGGCTGATGCGCCTGCGCGACGTGCTCTCCCGCGCGGACCGCACCCTGACCGAGGCGCGGCAGGCGCGCGGCGAGGTCCTCGCGAAGATCGCCGCGTCCGTGGTGCCCGCCGTGACCGGGCCGCCCACCGCGCTGCACGAGCAGCTCGCGGCGGCGGCCGACTACCGCCGGCGCGCCCAGTGGCACCGGCTCTCGCCGCTGCTGGACTCGCTGGAGCGGCGCGCCGAGGACGAGTTGCTGCGCGCCCGCGAGTCGCTGACGGCGGTCACCGCGCCGCTGGCCGTACGGGCCGAGCTGCGCGGCCGGCTCGACGCGTACAAGGCGAAGGCCGCGCGGCACGGCATGGCGGAGGACCCGCTGCTCGTGGAGCGCTATGACGCGGCCCGCCGGATGCTCTGGAGCGCGCCGTGTGATCTGCTGGCAGCGGAACAGGCCGTGCTCCGCTACCAGCGGGCCACGGCGGAAGTGCTGGTCCCGCAGCAGCCGGACCACGCCGACCACAGGGCCGACCACAGGGGGGAGCCGTCGTGAAGGGACGCGGCGCGCGGATGGGCGCGACGGCGGGCGAGCGGGGCGGAGTGCGGATATGAACGCCTGTCAGCGGCCGGGCTGCGAGGGGTCGTACGAGGACGTCGGCGGCGGCGAGCTGTACTGCGACACCTGCGGGCTCGCGCCGGTCGTCTCGCCCGACGGCATGGTGAACTCCCCGGCGACCGGCGTCGCGAGCGGCAGGTCGAGCAGCGGGCCGGGCAGCGGTTCCGGCGGGCCCGGCGGCTCCTGGGGGCCCGGCAGCGGATCGCCGTCCCGGAACGGCGCGGGCTCCCAGACCTCCTCTTCCCAGTCCTCCCAATCTTCCCAGTCATCCCGCTCCTCCGGGACGTCGAGGTCCTCGACATCGCGCCGCTCGGTCTCCGGGCGGCTCTCGCGCACCCTGCCGGGGCAGGCGACCGCCCGCTCGGTGTCGGTGCGCAGCTCGCAGTCGGCCGCCTCCGCGTCCGGCCGCAACAAGCTGGGCGCGGGCCTGGTGACCATGCCGGCGGTGCCCCGCCCCGATCCGCACGCCGCGGTGCTGGAGAACCCGGAGGTGCCGGAGCGCAAGCGGTTCTGTAGCAAGAGCGACTGCGGCGCGCCGGTGGGCCGTTCACGCGGCGCGCGGCCGGGCCGCACGGAGGGGTTCTGCACCAAATGCGGGCATCCGTACTCCTTCGTACCGAAGCTGCGGCCGGGCGACATCGTGCACGGCCAGTACGAGGTGGCGGGGTGCCTGGCGCACGGCGGCCTCGGCTGGATCTATCTGGCGATAGACCGCGCCGTCTCCGACCGCTGGGTGGTGCTCAAGGGCCTGCTCGACACCGGCGACGAGGACGCGCTGGCCGTGGCCCTCTCCGAGCGGCGCTTCCTCGCGGAGATCGAGCACTCCAACATCGTCCGCATCTACAACTTCGTGGAACACCTCGACCAGCGCACCGGCTCCCTGGACGGCTACATCGTCATGGAGTACGTGGGCGGCAAGTCGCTCAAGGAGATCGCCAACGAGCGGCGCGCGGCGGACGGCCGGCGCGACCCGCTGCCGGTCGGGCAGGCGTGCGCGTACGGCATCGAGGCGCTGGAGGCGCTCGGCCACCTGCACAGCCGCAACCTCCTGTACTGCGACTTCAAGGTCGACAACGCCATTCAGCAGGAGGACCAGCTCAAGCTCATCGACATGGGCGCGGTCCGGCGGATGGACGACCAGGACAGCGCGATCTACGGCACGGTCGGCTACCAGGCGCCGGAGGTCGCGGAGACCGGCCCGTCCGTCGCCTCCGACCTGTACACGGTCGCGCGCACGCTGGCCGTGCTCACCTTCGACTTCCAGGGCTACACCAGCGTCTTCCTGGACGTCCTGCCCGACCCCGAGCACATCGAGGTGTTCTCCCGGTACGAGTCCTTCTACCGGCTGCTCGTACGGGCCACCGACCCCGATCCGGGGCGGCGCTTCGCCTCGGCCGAGGAGATGGCGGACCAGCTGACGGGGGTGCTGCGCGAGGTCGTGGCCCTCCAGACGGGGCAGCCGCGGCCCGCGCTGTCCTCGCTGTTCGGGCCGGAACTGCGGGTCGTGGACACGCGGTTGTTCGCCGAGCAGGGCGGCGACGTCTCCGTGCTGGGCTCCCGGCCGGGCGCCCGTGGGGGACGCAAGGCGGTGGCGGTGGCCGCGCCGCCGCCGCTGCCGGCCCAGCTGCCGCCCGCCGGGGCGCATCCGGGCGCCCCGGCCGCCTCGCACGCCACGTCGGTGACGATCCCGGAGGCGACGGCCCCGTCGGCGCCGGCCCCTTCGGCTGCGGACCCGTCGATGACGGATCCGGCGGCTGCGGGGGCGCCGGCCGTCGCACGGATCGACGCGCGCGCCACGGCGCTCGCGCTGCCCGTGCCGCACGTCGCGCCGGGCGACCCCAACGCCGGGCTCCTCGCCGGGCTGCTCGCCTCCCAGCCCGGCGAGCTGTACGCGGCGCTCCAGGGCGCCCCCGGCGACTCCCCGGAGCTGCGGCTGCGGCGCGTACGGGCCCATCTGGAGCTCGGCGAGGTGCGGGAGGCGTCCGAGGCGCTGGCCGACCTGGAGGCGGGCCATCCGGACGACTGGCGGATCATCTGGTACCGCGGGCTGCACGCGCTGGCCGTCGGCGACGACGGGACGGCGGCGCTCTCCTTCGACGCCGTCTACGACGCGTTCCCGGGCGAGCCCGCGCCGAAGCTGGCGCTCGGGGTCTGCGCGGAGGTGCTGGGCCAGTTCGACAACGCCGCCGAGTACTACCACCTGGTGTGGGCGACCGACCCGAGCTACGTCAGCGCCGCGTTCGGCCTCGCCCGCGTCCGGCTCGCCGCCGGGGACCGGACGGGCGCGGTGCGCGCGCTGGAGTCCGTACCGGAGTCGTCGATCCACTACACGGCGGCGCGCGTCGCGGCCGTACGGGCCCGGCTGCGGCAGCGCGCGGCGCGGGACCCGCTGCTGGAGGACCTGACGGCCGCGGCGGAGCAGGTCGAACGGCTGCGGGAGTTCGGGCTCGACGCGGTCCGCCGGGAGCAGCTCTCCACGGAGGTGCTGGGCAGCGCGCTGGACTGGGTGCTGTCCGGCCGGCCGGGCGCGCCGCCCGCCGAGCGCGGCGCGCCGACGCTGCTCGGCTGCGGTGTGGACGAGCGCGGGCTACGGTTCGGGCTGGAACGCTCGTACCGAGTGCTCGCGCGCCTCGCCCAGCGCGGCGAGGAGAGGATCGAACTGGTGGAACGGGCCAACCGCTTCCGCCCAAGGACATGGGTGTGATCGATGTCGCAGATGCCGCAACTCCCGCAGCTGGCGGTGTGCCCGGAATGCGCGGAACCGCTGGAGGCGGGTGACAATTTCTGCGGCGGGTGCGGGGCCGACCTGTCGGCCGGCGTCCCGGCGGCCGGAGCACGCCCGGCCGGTGAGCGCCCTGCCGCCACGGCGAACGGCGCCGCCCGCGCACAGCAGGACCCGGAGCCGTACCCGCGGAACGCCCACGCGCAGGACGCCTACGCACAGGGCTCGCACGCGCAGGACGCCTACGCACAGGGCTCCCACGCGCAGGGGGCCTCTGCGCAGGACGCCTACGCGCAGGCCGCGGAGGACTACCCGCTGGCCGCGCCCGCGAGCGGGGCCGCCCCCGGCCCCGGGGCGGCGAACGGCGAATACGGGACCGGCACCGGAACCGGCGCCGACGGCCCACACGGACAGGCGGCCGCGGCCGGACCGGCCGACGGCATGAGCGACCCGAGGGAAGGCGTCATGGTCGGCGGCGGCCCGCGAGTGCGCCGGTGCGGCGTGTGCCGCGCCGGAGTGATCGACAAGGACGGCTACTGCGGGCGCTGCGGGCACTCCCAGCCGCGCGAACGGGACCACATGGAACAGGAACTGGCGGACGTCGCTGCGGTCAGCGACCGCGGGCTGCGCCACCACCGCAACGAGGACGCTTTCGCGCTGGCCGGGACGGCCCTCGCGGACGGCGCGCCCGCCGTGGTGGCGGTCGTCTGCGACGGCGTGTCCTCGGCGACCCGGCCCGACGAGGCGTCGGAGGCGGCGTCCGTCGCCGCGCGCGCCTCGCTGACCGAGGCGCTGCCCCAGGGCGCCCACCCCCAGCAGGCCATGCACGACGCGCTGCTCGCCGCCGCCGAGTCGGTGGGGGCCCTCGCCGAGCCCCTGAACGAGCCGCGCGAGCACGACGAGCACCGCCACCAGAACGCCCCGGCCTGCACCATCGTGAGCGCGGTGGTCGCGGCCGGGACGCTGACGGTGGGCTGGATCGGCGACAGCCGCGCGTACTGGGTGCCCGACGACCGCGCCACCCGCGCGGCCCGGCTCACCGAGGACGACTCCTGGGCCGAGCAGATGGTGGCGAACGGACTGATGTCGCAGGCCGAGGCGTACGCGGACGACCGGGCGCACGCCATCACGGGCTGGCTGGGCGCGGACGCGTACGAACTCGACCCGCACACCGCTTCCTTCGCGCCCGACCGGCCGGGTGTAGTGGTGGTGTGCACCGACGGGCTGTGGAACTACGCCGAGTCCGCCGAGCAGATGGCCGCCGTGGTGCCGCCGGACGCCCGCACCCGGCCGCTGCACAGCGCGCGGTTCCTGGTGGGCCACGCCTTGGACGGCGGGGGCCACGACAACGTAACAGTGGCGGTCCTGCCGTTCCCCGGGCCGTCGCAGGGGGCAGGATCGGCCTGAGCCCCGCAACCGGGGCCGACGGGGGGAAGCGCGCGCCGGCGCCCGGGGGTGCGGCGCGTCCGTCCGCTCGCCTACTTTCTTTGTCTACGCAGGTGGAGAGCCTAGGAGCGGATCAGATGGCCACCTTCTCCAAATCGAACGTGCCGCAGTTCTCGGTCGAGGTCTACCAGAACGAGTACCTCCCCGAGGGCGGCCGCGAGGTGAACGCGATCGCCACGGTCACCGCCACGGGCGGCGGCACCACCGGCGGGGTGGCGCCTCCGGCGCGCACGGGAACGGGCGCAGGGACGGGGCCCGGTGCGGGAACGGCCGCGGATACGGGTACCGGGACCGGGGCCGCGGGCCATGCTCCGGACGCGGCCGTCGTGATCATGGTCGACTGCTCCGGTTCGATGGACTACCCGCCGGCCAAGATGCGCAACGCGCGCGACGCGACGGCCGCCGCGATCGGCACCGTGCGCGACGGCGTCGCCTTCGCCGTCGTCGCCGGTACGCACCAGGCGAAGGAGGTCTATCCGGGCGGCGGCCGGCTCGCGGTGGCCAGCGCGGCGACCCGGGCGCAGGCCAAGGACGCGCTGCGCAAGCTCAGCGCGGGCGGCGGCACCGCGATCGGCACCTGGCTGCGGCTGGCGGACCGGCTGCTGGGCTCCGCCGACGTCGCGATCCGGCACGGCATCCTGCTCACCGACGGCCGCAACGAACACGAGTCGCCGGAGGACCTGCGCAACTCGCTGGACGCGTGCGCGGGCCGGTTCACCTGCGACGCGCGCGGCGTCGGCACGGACTGGGAGGTCGCGGAGGTCACGGGGATAGCCTCGGCGCTGCTCGGCTCCGCCGACATCGTCGCCGACCCCGCCGAACTGACCGCGGACTTCACGCGGATGATGGAGTCGGCGATGGGCAAGGAGGTCGGGGACGTCAGCCTGCGGCTCTGGACCCCGCAGGGCGCCGAGATCGTCTTCGTCAAGCAAGTCGCGCCGACCGTCCAGGAGCTGACGGACCGGCGTACGGACTCCGGGCCGCGCACGGGCGACTACCCGACGGGTTCGTGGGGCGACGAGTCGCGCGACTACCACCTCTGCGTGCGGGTGCCGGACGCCGGCGTCGGCCAGGAGATGCTGGCCGCGCGCGTCTCGCTGATCCTGCCCGACGCCGGCGAGGGCGGCGGCCCCCGGCCGCTCTCGCAGGGGCTGGTACGTGCCGTGTGGACGGACGACCTGGCGGCGTCGACCTCGATCAACCCGCAGGTCGCGCACTACACGGGCCAGGCCGAACTGGCCCGCGTCATCCAGCAGGGGCTGCACCTGCGCAAGTCCGGCGACATCGACGGGGCGACGGCGAAACTGGGCCGGGCCGTACAGTTGGCCGGCGCTTCCGGGAACGAGGGAACGGCGAAATTGCTTGCGAAGGTGGTGGACGTCGTCGACGCGGCGACGGGTACTGTGCGACTGAAGGCGAAGGTCACGGAGGAGGCGGAGATGACGCTGGAGACCCGCTCCACCAAAACGGTTCGCGTCAAGAAGTAGCGACCACGGCCGGCTGCGGCGACAGCCGCCGGCTCCGGCGGCGACCGCCGAATCCAGCGGCGAAGAAGAACGGCAACAAACGGCACAAGAGGGGGAATCAACCGACATGCCGACCTGCCCGAACGGTCACCAGTCGGCGGCCGAGGACTGGTGCGAGGTGTGCGGCCACCGGATGTCGGGGACACCGATGCCCGAGGGCGCCGCCCCGCCACCTCCGCCACCGCCCCTGCCCGGCACCCCGCTGCCGCCGCCCGGCTCCCCCGGCCCTCCCGGCGGTGGGTACGGCTATCCGGGGCAGCCGCCCGCGGCCGGGCCGGACGCCTCGGGCCAGGGCGAGCTGTGCCCGCGCTGCGGCACGCCCCGCGAGCAGCAGGCGCCGTTCTGCGAGGAGTGCCGCTACAACTTCCTGACGCACACGCCGTCCGCGCACACGCCCGCCTCGTACGCGCCGCCGCCGACGCCGGGCTTCCAGTCGGCTCCGCCGCCCGCGCCGCCGACGCCGTATCAGACGCAGCCGCCGCAGAGTTACGAGTACCACGGCTCGCGCCCCTCGCAGATCAACCGCCAGGCCGAGCCGCTGCACCCGGAGCCCGAACCGGAGCAGCCGGGTCCGCCGCCCGCCCCCGCGTACGGCGGTGGCGGTGGCGGTGGCGGCGGTGATGACTGGGTGCTGCCGCCGCCGATCGCCTCGGCGCCGGTGGCCCCGCAGCCCGCCGGCGACGACTTCCCGAGCACGCACGCGCAGCCCCCCGCCGCGGCGCCCCCGGCCCGGCCGCCGTACGAGGCCCCGCCGTTCCCCGGCCAGCCGACAGGGCAGCCGGCGGGCCGGCCCTTCGATCCGGACTTCGGGGCGGAGGGCGACGACTACCGGGGCGGCTCGACCCCGCTCGCCCCGCCGCGACCTGGCACCGACCCGTACGGGGCCGATCCGTACGGCGCCGATCCGTACGGACACGGCCGGCCGGGAGCGGCGCAGCCCGGTCCGTACCAGCCGGAGCCCGCCCAGCCCGCCCCCGATCCGTACGGGCAGGGCGGGTACGAGCAGCAGGGGCCGCCGCCCGGCGGCACGGACAGCTGGGTCGCCGTGATCGCGCCGGACCGCGAGTACTTCATGGCGATGATGAACCGCAGCGGCCCCGAGGCCAGCGGGCTCAACCTGCCCGCGTACTCCCCCGAGCAGCAGCTCCCGCTCAGCGGCCACCAGGTCACCATCGGCCGTCGCCGCCACAGCACCGGCGAGTCCCCCGACATCGACCTGGCCCGGCCGCCCGAGGACCCGGGCGTCTCCCACCAGCACGCCATGCTCGTGCACCAGTCGGACGGCAGTTGGGCGGTCGTCGACCAGGGCTCGACGAACGGCACCACGATCAACGGCGCGGAGGACCCGATCAAGCCGTATGTGCCGGTGTCGCTGCGGGCGGGCGACCGGGTGCACGTAGGGGCGTGGACGACGATCACGGTAAGGCGGTCCTGACAGCAGTCGGGGCCGTCAACCGCGAGCCTCCAACGGCCAGTTGTACGGCCCATCGGGGTCGTCGAGCCATGCCCACTGCCGGGAGCCGCGCACGGTCACGCCGAAGCGCTCGCGCCCCGGTTCGCCGGCCTTCCGCCATACGTCGAGGGCCTCGACCGGGTCGAGCCGGCCCGCGGTGAGGGCGAGCAGGAACCGGAAATCGTCGTTCCGCGGCAGGCGGCGCGGCAGGCCGTCGCCGCGG
Organism: Streptomyces sp. NPDC050617; assembly: GCF_040654795.1. Classification (NCBI taxonomy): domain Bacteria; kingdom Bacillati; phylum Actinomycetota; class Actinomycetes; order Kitasatosporales; family Streptomycetaceae; genus Streptomyces; species Streptomyces sp. NPDC050617. The sequence goes on from NZ_JBFAIS010000024.1 coordinate 81,467, forward strand.
ACCGGCGGCGCCGCGCCGCCGCCGCGCAGCGGTACGAAGTAGGCCGGGGTGGCCAGGAAAGACCCCGCGGCGTGCTCGGCGTCGAGGACGCGCAGCGCGATCAGCCCGGTGGCGAGCGGGGCGAGCACCAGGGCGTCGGGGCGGCACTGGGTGAGCCACGCGGGCGGTACGTACGTCATGGCGCAGGTGGCCATGATCCGGTCGAAGGGGGCGCGCGCGGGGCAGCCGCGCACGCCGTCCCCGGTGACGACGGCGGGGTGGCGGCCGGCCGCCGCGAGGTGGTTCCGGGCGGTCTCGGTGATCTCCGGATCGAGGTCGACGGTGGTGACGTTCTCGTCCCCGAGCCGGTGGGCGAGGAGGGCCGCGTTGTAACCGGTGCCCGCGCCGACCTCCAGGACGGTGTGGCCGTCGCGTACGTCCAGGTACTCCAGCATCCGGGCCATCAGCGAGGGCTGGCTGCTGGAGGAGACCAGTTCGCCGTCGCGCAGCCGGGTGGCGAGCGGGGCGTCCGCGTATGCCTCGGTGAGCCAGCGCTCGCGCCGCCGCGGATCGGGGTCCTCACCCCACAGCCGCTCGTACCCGCCGACGACGCCGAGGTAGAAGTACGGCACGAAGACATGGCGCGGCACCTCCTCGAACGCGGCCCGCCACCGGGGGTCGGCCAGGGCGCCGCCCGCCAGCAGCTCGCGTACGAGGCCGGCGCGCAGGTCCGTACTCCGGTCCGTACCGCCCATGTGTCCACTGTGCGCCGCGGCACACGCCGACGCGACCACTGGCGGCGAACAGAGCCGCTGTATCGCACGGGAGTCCTAGATCCCCGGTCCTCGGCCGAGGCGTCTGAGACCATGAAGGGGTGAACAAGATTCCGCGCGGCACGCTTCAGGAGCAGACCTTCTACGAGCAGGTCGGCGGCGAGGAGACCTTCCGGCGCCTGGTGCACTACTTCTACCAGGGGGTCGCCGAGGACCCGCTGCTCCGGCCGATGTACCCGGAGGAGGATCTCGGACCGGCCGAGGAGCGCTTCGCGCTCTTCCTCATGCAGTACTGGGGCGGCCCCCGCACCTACAGCGACAACCGGGGCCACCCCCGGCTGCGGATGCGCCACGCCCCGTTCACCGTCGACCGCGCCGCCCACGACGCCTGGCTCGGCCACATGCGCACGGCCCTCGACCGCCTCGGCTTGTCCGAAGAGCACGAGACCCAGCTCTGGAACTACCTCACCTACGCCGCCGCCTCCATGATCAACTCCGAGGGCTGACAAGGCCGCTGCGGGGCTGACGGGCCGCTCATGCCCGGCGGGGGGGGGCGGGGGCCCGCTCATCGCGCGGTCAGGCCCGGTGCGGGCCGCCCCGGGCCCAGGTCAGGCCGGGGTGACCGTGAGACCGGCGAGGCCGCTCGGGGCATCGGATGTGCGCAGGGCCACCGAGCCGTAGGGGGCACGCAGCCGGAGCCAGCCGCCGGCGGCGAAGAGCGTCAGGGGCTCGTCCGCGACGGCGGTCGCCCCGGTGCGGGGCGCGGGCAGCCCCGCTCGTACGGGCCGGGCGGGCTCCACGGGCCGCAGGAAACCCAGCGACTGCGCGGCGTGCACGGCGCGCAGCGGCAGCCCCGTGCCGCCGAGGGTCCGGGACCAGATCTCGCGGCCGATGCGGTCGCGCTCGGCGCGCGTGCGCCGCTCCTGCGGGAGCGCCTCGTCGCGCGCGCGGAACTCGGCGACGGCGGCCGCGACGGCCGCCCGCACCTCGTCCGTGCCCGGCAGCCCCTCGACGCGCCGCCAGCCGCCGCGCGGCGGCAGCACCCCGGCCCACGGCGGCCCGGTGACCGCCTCTGGCACGTCGGCGGACGCCGCGGCGGCGCCGGCGTCCAGCGCGTCCGCGAGCTGCCCCGCCGAGACGGTGAGGTCCAGCGGGCCTCCGTCGGGCGACGGCGCGGGAGCGGCGGCGAGCCTGGCCGTACGGATGGCGAGCACCTCGAAGGACGGCGGGCGGCCGAAGACCGCGAGGGCTCCGACGCCCGGTCCGCCGCCCGCCTGGAGGCGAACAGCGGCGGCCCGGTCGTAGTGGATCAGCCGGGCGAGGAAGGCGGCCACATCGGCCGCCTCCCCGGCGTCGGCGAACCGCAGCCGCTGCTGGGGCGCCGTCATGCCGCGACGGCCTCCCCCGGCGCACCGCCGGGCTGTTCCTGGTACTCCTCCAGGAACGCCTTCTCCTCGGCGGTGATCCGCCGCGGCCGACCGGCCTCCAGGTCATACGGCACGACGACGGTCGAGGCCCGTACGTACACCTCGTCCTCGTCCTTGACCTCGTAGGCGACCGTCATGGAGGCCGCGGTTATCTTCGTCACCCACGTCTCGACCGTCACCGGAGCATGCCGGTGCACCAGCGGACGCAGGTAGTTGATCTCGTGCCGGGCCACGACGGACCCGCCCGAGAACGAGGCGCTCCCCTCCCCCGGCGCGAGCCGCCACATGAAGTCGATCCGCGCCTCTTCCAGATAGCGGACGAAGACGGCGTTGTTCACATGGCCGAACGCGTCCATGTCGGACCAGCGCAGGGGGCAGGAGTAGAGATGGCGCGCCACGGTCAGCCCCGCGTCAGCTTCTTGTAGGTCGCCCGGTGCGGACGGGCCGCGTCGGCGCCGAGCCGGTCGATCTTGTTCTTCTCGTACGACTCGAAGTTGCCCTCGAACCAGTACCACTTGGACTCGCCCTCGTAGGCGAGGATGTGGGTCGCGACCCGGTCGAGGAACCAGCGGTCGTGGGAGATGACCACCGCGGCGCCGGGGAACTCCAGCAGCGCGTTCTCCAGCGAGGAGAGGGTCTCGACGTCGAGGTCGTTGGTCGGCTCGTCGAGGAGCAGCAGGTTGCCGCCCTCCTTGAGGGTGAGCGCCAGGTTGAGGCGGTTGCGCTCGCCGCCGGAGAGGACGCCCGCGGGCTTCTGCTGGTCCGGGCCCTTGAAGCCGAAGGCACTGACGTACGCGCGGGAGGGCATCTCGACCTGGCCGACGTTGATGTAGTCGAGCTCGTCGGAGACGACGGCCCACAGCGTCTTCTTGGGGTCGATGTTGGCGCGGCTCTGGTCGACGTAGCTGACCTTGACGGTCTCGCCGATCTTGATCGTGCCGGAGTCCGGGGTCTCCAGGCCCTGGAGCATCTTGAACAGCGTGGTCTTGCCGGCGCCGTTCGGGCCGATGACGCCCACGATGCCGTTGCGCGGCAGCGTGAAGGACAGGTCGTCGATGAGGACCTTGTCGCCGAACGCCTTCGAGAGGTTGTCGACCTCGACGACGACGGAGCCCAGGCGCGGGCCCGGCGGGATCTGGATCTCCTCGAAGTCCAGCTTCCGCATCTTGTCGGCCTCGGCCGCCATCTCCTCGTAACGGGCCAGGCGCGCCTTGGACTTGGCCTGCCGCCCCTTGGCGTTGGAGCGGACCCACTCCAGCTCTTCCTTGAGCCGCTTGGCGCGCTTGGCGTCCTTCTGGCCCTCGACCTTCAGACGGGTCTGCTTGGTCTCCAGGTACGTGGAGTAGTTGCCCTCGTAGCCGATCGCGCGGCCGCGGTCGAGCTCCAGGATCCAGCCGGCGACGTGGTCGAGGAAGTACCGGTCGTGGGTGACGGCGACGACGGTGCCGGGGTACTTGGCGAGGTGCTGCTCCAGCCACTGCACGGACTCGGCGTCCAGGTGGTTGGTGGGCTCGTCGAGGAGCAGCAGGTCGGGCGCCTCCAGCAGCAGCTTGCAGAGCGCGACGCGGCGCTTCTCACCGCCGGAGAGGTTGGTGACGGGCCAGTCGCCGGGCGGGCAGCCGAGGGCGTCCATGGCCTGTTCGAGCTGGGTGTCGAGGTCCCAGGCGTTGGCGTGGTCGAGCTGCTCCTGGAGCTTGCCCATCTCGTCGAGCAGCTCGTCGGAGTAGTCGGTCGCCATCAGCTCGGCGACCTCGTTGAAGCGCTTGAGCTTGGCCATGGTGTCGGCCGCGCCGTCCTGGACGTTCTCCAGCACGGTCTTGGACTCGTCCAGCGGCGGCTCCTGCAGGAGCATGCCCACGGTGTAGCCGGGCGAGAGGAACGCGTCGCCGTTGGAGGGCTGCTCCAGCCCTGCCATGATCTTGAGGACGGTGGACTTACCGGCGCCGTTGGGGCCGACCACACCGATCTTCGCACCGGGCAGGAAGCTCAGCGTCACGTCATCGAGGATGACCTTGTCGCCGTGCGCCTTGCGCGTCTTGCGCATCGTGTAGATGTACTCAGCCAAGAGAAACCGTCCGGCAATCGATGAGCGGGCAGAGATTACACACCATCTTGCCGTACGGGCGCCCTCGGGCGGAAACCAGTAGCGGCGCCGCGGCCCCGGAGCGCCTTGGTGCTCCGGGGCCGCGGTGTTCAGCGGTGTTCAGCCGTGTTCAGAGGGTCACGCTCGGCTCACTGGCCGGCCGCGCCCGCCTTCTTCTTGCGGAGGAGGAAGACCGCTCCGCCGCCGACCACGACCAGGCCGACCGCGACGCTCGCGATCACCGGGGTGGCGCTGCTGCTGCCGGTCTCGGCCAGGTCACCGCCGCCCGTGGTGCTGGAGCCGGAACCCGAGGTCGAGCCGGAACCGGTCGAACCGCCGGCCGACGCCGGGCTCGGGTGCGAGGACGGGGCGGGGGTGTGGGTGCCGCCGCCGGTCGACCCGGTGCCCGCGGTCTGGCAGTCCAGGACGCCGGAGAACGTCTTGGAGAAGCCGTTCGGGCCGTTGATCGTGAACTTGTACGCCTGGTCCTCGGCCACCTTCACGAAGGTGGTCTCGGACTTGCCGGGCTGGACGGTGACCTTCTTGCCCTCCAGGGTGAAGGTGAAGGCCTCGTCGCCCTTGTTGGTCGCCGTGACGTTCACGCCGCCCTTGACGCAGTCCTTCTTGGCGGAGACCGCCGGTATGGCGCCCTTCTTCGCCCAGTTCGCCGTGGCCGGCGCGGAGACGGCGCTCGCGGTGGAACCGGCCAGGATCTGGGTCTGGCTCTTGGCGTACTTGCCGATGCCGGTGAAGGCGCGCCCGATCGGCACCTGGGTGGTGGCCGAGGCGGTCAGCGAGGTGGCGCCGTCGGCCGCACCCGCGGGCACGTCGAAGAACAGCTGGCTGCCGTTGACGGCGCTGGCGGCGGGCTTGCCGGTCTTGTCGACGACCTTGACGCCCTTGGTGGCGGCGTCGCCCGCCGGGGTCACGGTCACGCTCTTCGCGTTGGTGTGCACCGTGATCGGGCCGAGCTTCTGGCCCGACTTGCCGGAGACCGCGTTCGGCGTGAGGGTCAGGGACGCCTTGGGCTCCTCGACCTTCTCGGCGTGCTGGGTGAGGTAGTCCGCCAGCTTCTCGGCGCTCTTGTTCTTCGCGTCGACCTTCACATGGTCCGAGTAGCGCCAGATCGCCACCTGGGTGCCGGCGGCGGCCTGGTCCTCGGTGAGCGAGGCCACACCGGCGGTCTTGGCGAGCGCGGTGAGGTCGTTCACGTGCGGGTAGGAGTGCTCCAGAATCCAGAGGATCTTGCCCGCGTCCGGGTTGTTGTGGAGCGAGGACTGCTCCCAGTCGGTCTCCTTGTACTGCGCCCCGTCCTGCGTCGGGTTACGGATGTCGATGCAGTACGACTGGATGTCGCCGCCTTCGCTCACCTTCATCCGGAAGAGGCCGGCCTCGACGCCCCAGCTCTCGCCCTTGTCATGCACGATCGCCTTGCCGGAGGTCGTCAGACCGCCGAGCGTGGCGGTGGCACCACCGCCCTGGTTCTGGGGCACCTCGTCCGCGGCGGCCGGACCGGCCGCGGCCATCGCACCCGCCGCGACCAGGCCGGACGCCAGGGTCGCGGCAGCAAGACGGGCGGGAACCCGCCTTTTTACAGAAATCATGGATTTCCCCTCCGGGCGAGCGCAGATCAATTGGTTGCGCATCGCCAGCGAACTCAAAACTCAGGAGCCCCCGTTGGTACGAAACGGAATCCTAGGGATAGAGCACACCGCGGTCCCCACTCATACCTTCGGATAACCGATCCGAATCGGAATCGTTATCAGCCAAGACCCCCGTGACCTGGGATTATCGACAAATCCACCGGGCAAATCCCCCATTTCAGACGGATGTTGACCCGACCTCTACACCCGCCACAGGGGATCCCGTCGACCAATTGGGGACATTCGCATGCGCGGCCATTTCCGGCATCTCACCCGGAATCGCTCCAGGCATCGCCCCTGATGGAACGTCAGCGATCACGGCCGGAACCGCACCCCCGTCCGCGACCGGAACCGTGGACTCCATCTCGCCCGGCGGTCCATTTCGTTCAACTCGCAATGGTTTGGCGGGAACTACCCGCCGGAACGCCGATGTGCCGCGTGCGAGATCGTGTCCGATGGCCATGGCATCGATGTCCGCCGAAAACCATCGCTTGCCCTCGCGCTCCCCTTGCTGGATGCGCAACTTCCCCTGCACGACGAGCGGTTCCCCCACCGATACCGACGCCACCACATTCGACGCGAGCGACCGCCACGCCCACACCGTGTAGAAACTCGTGGAACCGTCGACCCACTCACCGCGCCCCCGGTCGAAGCGCCGCACCGTGGAGGCCAGCCGGAACCGCGAGACCGCCGCTCCCGTCGCCGCCTGCTTGAAGTCCGGCGCCGTGGCCACATTTCCCACGACCGTCACCAATGCTTCGTTCATCCCGACCGCCCCCGTTCGCTCCCCGCTTCCCGTGCATTCATGCTGCCCGCACTCTCGAAATCCCGCTGGGGCCTGTGGAAGGAGAGGAGGAATGTGAGCAACTCGCTCACTCACAAGGGCTACAGGGGCCTCACGGACAACAAAGGCCACTGGGGCTGTGGAGGGTGGCAGGGGTACGGGTATGGGCCGCACGAGCCCGCAGGAAGGCTCAGCCCTCACACACCGCCCACAGCCGTCCCCGGCCCCGCCGCGATGACGTACTGCTCCCGCACCTCCCGGTAGCGCAGCAGCTCGGCGGCGACCGGCTCCAGCACCCGCGCCCGCCCGCATCCGGCGGCCGCGTGCCGCAGGCGCCGTTCGGCGTCCAGCCCGTGCCGTCGCGCCGGGCCCCGCGCCGCGACCCGGCAGCCGGCCGCCAGCAAGGGCCCGCCGAGCCCACCACCCGTCAGAACCAGTGCGGGCACCCACCATTCGCCGCCGATCCAGCCGGCGACCGCCCCGAGCAACCAGAGCACGCCGGCCACGTGAAGGCCGAACAGCCCCCACTGCCCGGCGGCCGCCGCCGTCCACCACTTCGGCCGTACGGACAGCCCAGCCGTCACATCGGCCGCCCCCCGGCCTGTACGCACCGCCGCACGACCGTTGACACCCCTATCCCCCCTGCCACTCCGACCGGCCTCGGCGTCCGCGCCGCCGTTGGCGCTTCCTCCGCCCTCGGCCTTGCCCACGCCCAGGCTCACGGCGTTCCCAGCGCCTCTGACATGGCAGGCCGCCCCCACCTCGTCCAGCGCCTCCGCCAGCCCCTCGGCACCGCGTCCGGCCGCCTCGCGCACGGCCTGCGCCCAGGGGACGGGCAGCCCCTCGGCGGCTCCGTGCACCAAGGTCCGTACGGCCTGCTCGACCATCGGCCGCGACGCCGTGCGCGAGGGCTGCCCGGCGGGGCGCGGCACATGCGTCCGCGCGCCCACTGCGGGCCGCGCAGCGCCCCCGGCCACGGCCCGGCCGCCTCGCGTCCCGCCGCCCGCTGGACCCCTCTGACGCCTGCCGACCCCACCAGCCCGGTAGGCCCCGCTGTCACCGCCGAACCCGCTGACATCACTGCCGCTGCCGACACCGGCGATGCCTCCGGCCCCTGCGCCGCCTCCCACGCCTCCGGCCGTACAGCCCCCGGCGCCTGCCTGGGCCGTTGCCTGCCTCAGCCCGTACCGGCGGCGGGCCCGCGCCCACGGTGTTCCGCAGGCCCGTGCGGCGGCGCGCAGCCACGCCCGTTCCGCGGCCTGCCCGGCCGCCGCCGCGCCCACCGCCTCGGCCAGCCGCTCCTCGAACTCCTCGCGCGCCGATTCCGTGAGCCCCGCGCGCCCCTGCGCGACGTACGCGGACCGCAGGCGCTCCGCCGCGCCGTCCACGTCCGCGGCCAGCCGCCGCTCGGCGGCGCCGCGCACGGCGGCGAACTGTCCCAGCAGCTCGCGCAGCTCGCCGACGCCTTCGCCCGTGAGCGCGGACAGCGCCAGTACGGCCGCGCCCGGATCGCCGTATTCGCCGAGCGCCAGCCCGTCCTCGTCCAGCAGCCGCCGCAGGTCGTCCAGCACCTGGTCGGCGGCCTCGCCTGGCAGCCGGTCCACCTGGTTGAGGACGACGAACGTCACCTCCGCGTAGCCGGCCAGGGGGCGCAGATAGCGCTCGTGCAGCACCGCGTCCGCGTACTTCTCCGGGTCCACCACCCAGATCACCGCGTCCACCAGGCCCAGCAGCCGGTCGACCTGTTCCCGGTGGTCGGCCGTGGCCGAGTCGTGGTCGGGCAGGTCGATGAGTACGAGCCCGCGCATCTCCGGGTCGTACGGCCGCGGCGGCCGCAACCGCGCCTCGGCCGGGATCCGGAGCCGGTCCAGGAGGCCGCCCGCGTGGTCGGTCCAGGCGCACGCCACGGGCGCGCAGGTGGTGGGCCGGCGCACCCCCGCCTCGGAGAGCCGGGCGCCGACGAGGCAGTTGAAGAGCGTCGACTTCCCGCTGCCGGTTGATCCGGCCAGGGCCACCACCGTGTGGTCCAGGGAGTGCCGCTGCCGCGCGGCGGCCTCCTCCAGGACCCGGCCCGCCTCGGCCAGGGTGCGCCGGTCCAGCCGCGTCCGGGACAGCCCGACGAGTTCGCGCAGTGCGTCGAGACGGGGCCGCAGGGCGCTGAAGTCGGTGCTGGTGACGGGGAAGGCGGGGGCGGCGGGCGGAGCTGTGCCGCGCGCGGTCGACGGGTAGCCCCCATGATCCGCGTAGTCGTCCGGCGCGTACTCCTTGCGCCCTCGGTTTTCGGCGTCCGGCGGTGCGGAGTCCGCCACCGCATTGCGCCGGGCTCGCCACCGCGCGCCGTCACCCGTAGTGGCCGCGCTCGTAGCGCTCTCGCCCGTGACGCCGGGGCCCTGCGCGCGGCGCGCGATCAGCCCGTCGTCCCAGGAGGCCCGGCGCATCACGAGCGGCGGGACCAGGGGGGCGGAGGGGGCGGCGCCGGAATCGGGGGCGAGGCCGAAGGCGTCGTGGCTGTCGTGGACGCCATGACTGTCGTGGACGCCGTGGCTGTCGTCGCCGTCGTCGCCGTCGGCGCCGTTGGCGCCGTTGGCGTCAGCGGCGGCGGGCCGGGGCGGGGTCGCGGTCACCGGGGTCACCTCTCCTTCTGCAGTACGGACAGGGCGGCGATCAGTTCGGACTGGTGCTCCGGTGCGACGTCGAGCGCGTCCAGGGGCGCGAGTCGCAGGTCCCGTTCCGTGTCGAGGACGCGGGCGAGGCAGTCGTCGAGCAGTTCGCCGCCGCGGTCGCGCAGCCGCAGGGCGCATTGCGCGCCCAGTGTCTCGGCGAGCGTCTCGCCGGCCGTACGGGCGCGACGGCCGCCCAGGAGCGCGGCAGCGAGCAGGGCGGCGACTTGTTCGGGGTCGGTCGCGGCGGGCCGCTCGGCGGCGCGTACCTCGTCCTCCGCGGTCTCCTCCAGGCACCGCCGCCAGCGCCGGACGGCGACGCCGACGCGGTCCGCGGCGCCGCGGGGGTCGCGGGGCGCGAGCGCGGAGGAGGCCGCGGCGGCCCTCTTGGGGAGCGTTCCGGCCTGCCCCGCCCCCACTGCTTCCTCTACGTGTTCGTCCGCGGCGGCGGCAGCGCAGCACAGTAGCGCGGCGAGGGATTCGGTGAGGGCTGCGAGGAGCTCTCCGGGGGCGCTGTCCCGGGGGTGGCCGCGCCAGTGGGTCAGCGCGTCGCCCGCGAGCGTCTCGCCGGCTGCGATCTCCCGCCGCACCCGTTCGCCGGCCGCCTCGTACGCCTTCTCGACGCGCTGCATCAGCCGTACGGCGGCCGCGTGCTGTGCGGCGGAGGCCCCGGCGAGGGCGGGCATCCGGGACCGCAGCGAGGCGACGACCCCGGCGGCGGTGCGGGCCGCGGCCGCCGTACGGGCCTCGGGGTCCTGGGCGCGGTGGGTGAGCCAGGCGCGGAGCGCGGCCACGGCGGTGGCCGGCAGCAGCCCGCTGCCGCCGCCCGCGGACTCGGGGAGCTCGGGGATCGTGAAGCGGGGTACGGAGCCGAGCCCGGCCGCCGCCAGCATCGCCGCGTACTGCCGCGACACGTCGGCCGCCACCTGGTGCGGCACCCGGTCCAGGACGGTGACGAGGGTGACGTCGTACTCCTTGGCGGTGCGCAGCAGGTGCCAGGGCACGGCGTCCGCGTACCGGGTGGCCGTGGTGACGAGCACCCAGATGTCGGCGGCGCAGATCAGCTCGGCGGCGAGCTCGCGGTTGCGGGCGACGAGGGAGTCGATGTCGGGGGCGTCGAGGAGGGCGAGGCCGCGGGGCAGGGCGGCGTCGGTCTCGATGCGGAGCGCGGGCGGCGCGCCGACCTCCTCGTACGCGCCATCGCCATCGCCATCGCCGTCACCGCCGTCGTACGGCTCCGGCTCCCGCCGCCGCCCTTCCCCTCGCCCATAGGGGCCTGCCGCGTCCTGCGCGGGCATCCAGACCCGGCTCAGCTGCGGCAGCACCCGCAGCCCCGCGAACCAGTGGTGGTCGTCGGGGTGGCACACCAGTACGGGCGTACGCGTGGTCGGTCGCAACACTCCGGCCGCCGTGACCCGCCGCCCGACGAGCGAGTTGACGAGAGTGGACTTCCCGGCTCCCGTGGAGCCCCCGACGACGGCGAGCAGCGGCGCTTCGGGGGCGCGCAGCCGGGGCACCAGGTAGTCGTCGAGCTGCGCCAACAGCTCGACACGGCTGAGGCGCGCGCGGGCCGCGCCTGGAAGGGGGAGCGGGAAGCGTGCGGCGTCTACACGGTCACGCAGTGCGGACAGCGCGTCGAGCAGTCGGGGCCGTACGTCCAAGGTCGCCACATGTGCAGAATGCCCAATTTCGTTGGGTTTTTGAAGCGTATGGCCATCGGTGCGCGAGGCGTGGCGAGTGGGGCTCAGGCATAACGAGTGCACAACACCCGCCGCCTGAGGCGTGAAAAACGATGCAGAATTCGTACCTGCCTGCGATTATCGGGACCGCTTCACCGAACCTCCACAACGTGTCACGGAGGTGAAGCAACCGGGACGAGGTGCACGAAGCCCTATCCTTGTCCCCGGCAAGGTCACGGCACCACCGAGCCCGGGGCTTCAGCTGTCCGAGACCGTCATACCGGCCCCCGTAGCTCAGTGGATAGAGCAGGCGCCTTCTAAGCGCTTGGCCGCAGGTTCGAGTCCTGCCGGGGGCGCAACAACCCCCTCACCTGGGAAAATACCGGTGAGGGTGTGTGAGCGCCGTAAGTACGTCACCTATAGGCCAAGCGCTTCGAACGCTTACGACCGCAGCCGAGTCATGGCGGAGTGCGCAACCACTTTCCCCGCTTCAAAGCCAGACACCCCGAACCGGACACAGGTTCGATGCTGGATACGCACCCACGTTGCGCACCAAGGGATCCCGCCGAAGTAGCGGGGACGAGGAAGGCATAGCTACACATACCGACCTCAAGCCCAACCAACGCCATCAGCGCTTCAGCGAGACCCCAGAGTTGCGTGGATGCTGAGGCTCGACCGTCAGTGGAGAGCGGGGCGTGGGCGTTGGGGCGGGGCGTTGTCAGTGGGGGGCGGCATGATGCGTTGTGTTGTCCGGGCCGTGGGGGTGCGGTCGGTTGTCGCTTCGGTCGAGGGGGTCGGGTGAGGACATTGTTCAGTGGTGAGGCGTTCGTCCACTACGGGCAGATCTACGTGGAAAGTGGTCCGGACTGGTGCATGCCTGAACTCGAAGAAGCGTTCGCGGGGCAGGAGGCCGGGTTGTGCGGGGCGGGCGAGCCGGGGGCGCTGTGGTTGATGACCGGACTGCACACGGGGAATGTCGGGTTCACCGTCGAGTGGCACGAGGGGGAGCCGCCGTTGGACAGCTCGTGGGAGGAGGCCGTCGAGGTTTCCTTCCGGCCGCTGTCATCGCAGGCCGCGCTGGTGCAATGGGCGGGGGAGGACTCCTGGGACCTCGACCTCCAGGAGATCGACTATCGCGTTCGGTACTGCGCCACCGGCATGGATGAGGCGCGGGAGGCGGAAGCCGGGCTGGACGAGGGACCCGCGGTGGTGGACCGGTACCTGCTCCAGTTCTGGCCGAGCCCGCCGGGACCTGCGCGGCTCGTGAGGCAGACCTCCAGCAGCGCTGCCTATTGGCACGAGTACGCGCGGGAACTGCCTCCGCCCCCGACGCCGGAGGAACGGGCGGAGGCGGAGCGTGCTGCTCGGCTGGAGGCCGAGAGGGAGCGGGTGGCGGCGGAGAAGGCGGCGTGGGGCGGTTGGCTGCCCAGTGAGAACCTTCGTCGAGTGGGCGGCAATGTGCGGCGCCTGGTGGAATTCGACGCCGGCCTGGTGCACGCGATCGATACGGCGGGCGGCGACCGTCAGCGTGCGGTCGCCCGGCTGGCTGCTCGACGGGCCTACGACGTGGCCGGCCTGGCTGAGCTCGACTGGGCTGCCCCTGCGCTTGCCGCTCTCGACCAGGGGCGGCCGTTGCCCGCGCCTTTCGACGATCGTGAGCGCGTCTGGGACCTCATCAACACCGACGAGCGAGTTCCGCAGAGGACTGTGCGGCGGGCGGTGCCTCCGGGGCAGGAGGCACCTTCGCGGCCGTCTGGTTCGCACGGCTTCGAGTATCTGATGGGCTCGCTGAAGACGCATGCCATCGCGCTGGCGTCGTCGACAGGTGGGCCGGGGACGGCTCCGCCGGTTCGGATGTCGCAGCCGCACATGGCTGTTCCCGCTCTCCTCGCCGCCGCGGAACCCGACCCGCTCCCAGCGGCGCTTGAAACTGTCTACGCCGCTGTCACCGCTTACGGCGAGGACTACCGCCGTCTGCTCGACGAGGTGTGGGCCGTGGCCCGGGGAGATTGAGTTCAGCGTACGGACGCCAGGTCGGCTGCGAGTTCGGCGCGCCAGTGCGGTGTGCTGCGGGCGTACTGGATCGGTTGGGCGGCGGCCCGTGGGGGCAGCTGTATCAGGTTTTGTAGTGCGTCGGCCGCGGCCTTGCGGCGCCACCAGGTCAGCTCCTCGCTGCGGTTCAGCGTCGGCTGCTCGCCGCGCCTGCCCCCTCCCCCGCCGTATCTCCCGCCGAAGTTGAGGCGCTGAATGGCCTGGGTTTCCGCGAGTACGGTGCGCAGCCGCATATCCAGCGGGGAGCCGTCCGTGAGCGGCCCCGTCCAGCCGCGGTCAAGGTCGTCCAGCGCTTGGCCCACTTCCGGATATACGGTCAGGCCGTTCTCGTCCGCGAGGCGCCTTACTTGCTTGGCCAGTGCGCACCTCAGCTGTTCGTCGGAGAACCCGGCGATGATGTCGGCCAGGTCCCCTGCGGGAGAGGAATCGCCTCGCGGGTCGTCCAGGAACGGCAGGATGTGGGCCGTGGTCAGGGGGCCGTTCAGAGCTTGGTCGTCGAGGTCGACTCCGACTTCGACGCGCAGCATGCCGCGCAGAGCATCGAGGCGTTGCTGTTGCGTGGTGGAGGGGCCGGAGAAAGTCAGCCCGGCGCGTTCCTGGGCGGCTTGGAGGAGGTCCTCGCGCATCTCCCGGCCGAGCAGATTGGTTCCGAGTTCACTGACGATCTTCCCGTCGTCGAAGATGTGCATCCGGATATCGGCTATCTGAAGGGACACGGCCCGCGTGCCCGCCGACAGTCTCCGCAGGGTTTCTTCGCGCATGCCGTACCCGGAATGCGCGATGGGGTCCTGCCACTCTTCGGCGGCGAAGACCCATGAGCCGCCCGTCGCCCGGCCGATCCGTATGACGGGCACGCAGCGCCGCTCCACAGCTGCTACCGCTTCGTCGCGGTGCCAGGTGTTCGGCGCTTCGTCCAACGCGCCGAAGCGGCAGAGGAGTTCATCCTCGTCGATGCCGTGAACAAAGGTCAGGCAGGTGTAGCGGTACGTCCCGTCCTGGCGGGTGTTATGCCACGGCCCTGGGAGGGGATCGCGTTCGACTTCGAGTTCGGGCTCTGCAACGGCAGCCGCCCTGATCGCCAGTAGCGATCGCGGGTCGGGGTGCGGTTCCTCGCGGTCTCTGTTGTCGTGCTCCCAGAGCAGTTCTCCATTGAATGCGATGGGGACGCGTCCGTCGAGTGCGCGCCCGGACTCCAGGCAGGCCGCTACTTCTTCCAAGTAGGCGCCCAGCGAGGGCGCTCGGCCGAAACTCACGCCGTCGCATTCGCCGAACCAGCCGATGCCGCCGAAGGTTTCGCCGGGTCGGCAGTCCATGACCATGCCGTTGACGTCGTCATCGGTGATGAAGAGGTAGTCGTGATGCCAGTAGTCGTCATGCTCCTCGCCGTCACGGTCCAAGTCGGCCAGGAATTCGCGCATCATCAGCGTGCGTTCACAGATGCCGGCCGGCCCCATCGGCGCCCCGCCCGGAAGGCTGAAGGAACCGCCCACTCCCCGGCACAGGAGGGAGGCGACCAATTCCTCAGGGAAGGGCACGCCGAGTTTCCGCACTGCCTCTTCGATCTCCTCCGGCTGGACCTGTTCACAACCGGCATGTGCGTTACGGGTGTTGTCCCGCAGCCAGTTCCCCACCCGGTCCCAGGCGGCTTCCACTCGTCGCTTTCCCATGCTCGTCCCCACGCCCCTCATCCCACGCGCCCCTCAGCCCTCAACACTGCTGCGGTGATGATCGCCGGAGCGCTGGCGGACGGCCGCGGCACCCGGCCCCGGTCCCAGCCCCGGCACGATGCCACACGGATCCGCTGGGTCGCGGTCTGGATTTCTCGCCCCACCCATGATTACTCTCTGCAATGTCCGGGCAGGATCACCCACGGCTGGGACGGGACGGGGGCCAGTGAGGGGCTCCCCGCTCTGACGTGCTGAGTTTATGCCCTTGAGGGTCACTCGTGGGCATGGTGTTCGCCGGGGGATCTAGCGCTTCACATCCCCCATGTGCGTCACTTTGTGTAGCGGGTGGATCCGCCACCCGTGCGAATCGGAAGGTGACCGTGATGAGCGGGACGCTGCACATCGAAACCGCCGACGTCTACGAGACCCCCCTGCTGGCCGAGGCCGGCGACTTCGCCGAACTCACCCAGGGCCGCGGGTACGACTGGCCCGAGGGCGGTGGCACGCGGCGCGGCTGGTGGTAGCCGAGCCGGTGCCTCGGTAGCCGTCGGTTGAGGCGCGGGTGCCGGTGTGCGGCCGCTTCGGCGGTACGGATCATCGGCGCCCGTCTCCTGAGCGGGGCGCACCGAAGGCCATGGGCCGAAGGCCGTGTGAGCACACGGCACGCGTAGTGGTGGGGATGCGGGCAGCGGGGCGCCGGGGGTGTCCGGGGAGGAGTGGAGACGTGTCGAATACGGCATCGGGGTGCTGGTTCGTAGTACTTCCGGACGCGGAATTTCCGCCCGGTCTGCTGGCGCGGTTGCGGGGCCGGGCCGCCGACGAGGTGGATCATCCGTCGGGACGGCCGTGGCTGCTGGGTTCCTGGGCGGCTGAGGACATGGCGCTGGCGCGGGCCGGGGGCCGGCTGTTGGCCCTGTTCGGCGAGGCGTCGGCGAGCGCCGCCGTGCTGAGGGTCCGGCTGAAGAAGGTGCGGGGCCTCACGGACCTGGAGGGTGCGCTGGCCGGCGTGTACGGCAGCTTCCATGTGGCGGCGTCCTTGGCGGGACATGGGTACGTACGCGGGAGCGCTTCGGGGGCCCGGCGGCTCTACCGGGCGGACATCGGCGGGGTGACGGTGTGCGCGGACCGCGCCCGAACCCTGGCCTGGCTCATCGGCGCGCGGCCGGACACCGCGCGCGTCGCCGCCCACCTGGCCTTCCCCCAGCTGCCGCACCCGCTGGCCGGGGCGTCGATGTGGACCGGCGTGGAGGCCGTGAGTCCGGGGGACGCCCTGTGTACGGAACCGGACGGAAGGGGGCGTACGGCCGGGTGGTGGCAGGCGCCGCCCGCTGAACTGCCGCTCGACGAGGGCGCGCGGGCGCTGCGCGACGCCCTGCGGGAGGCCGTCGCCCTGCGGGTGCGGCCGGGCCAAGTGCTGGGGGCCGACCTGTCCGGCGGCATGGACTCCACCTCCCTGTGCTTCCTGGCCGCCGAGTCCGGTGCGTCCCTGGTCACCGCGACCCTGCACTGGAGCGCCCCGGGCAACGAGGACCGGGAGTACGCGCGTTACGCCGCCGAGCGGCTGCCCGGCGCCGAGCCCCTGGAGTTCGTGCCCGAGGATCTGCCCGCCTGCTTCACCGGACTCGACGAACCCCGCCACCCGCTGGAGGAGCCCAACTGCCTTCTGCGCGACCGGGCCGTCCAGCAGCGCCTGGCGGGCGAGTTGCGCAGCTGGGGCGCTGTGCTGCGACTGTCGGGGCACGGCGGCGACCACGTGGTGGTGCCGCCCGTGTCCTACCTCCACACGCTGCTGCGGCGCAGCCCGCGCGCCGCGCTGCGTCAGACGGCCGGGTTCAAGGCGCGCGGGCGCTGGCCGCTCGCCGCCACCGCGCGCATGCTGCTGGGCCACCGCTCGTACCCCGCCTGGCTCACCACGGCCCGGAGCCGCCTGCGCGAGGCCGCTCCGACCGGCGGAGCCCCTGAGGTATGGGGGCCGTACCCGCGCCTACCGGTCTGGGCGAGCGCGCAGACCGCCGAGCAGTTCGCGGCGCTCCTCGGCCAAGCGGCCGAGCGGGACCTGCCGTTGGCGGCGGAACCGGGCCGGCACGCCTGGATCCACCAGATGCGCGAAGCCGGGCGCGTCGCCACGCTGCTCCACGAGGCCGGCGCCGAGGCGGGGCTGCCCACCCACAGCCCGTTCTGCGACGACGCCGTACTCGACGCCTGCCTGGCCGTACGCCCCGAGGACGCGGGGAGTCCCTGGTCGTACAAACCGCTGCTGGCCGCCGCGATGGACGGCCTGGTCCCCGAACGCCTCCTGGACCGCACCTCGAAGGACCACTGCAGCGCCGAATGGCACCGCGGCCTCAAGACCCACCGCCGCCACCTCGCCGCCTGGGCCGACACCTCCCTCCTGACCGCCGCCGGCATCACCGACCCGCACGCCCTGCGGCAGGCCCTGCTCAGCCCCGGCCTGAACACGGGCGGCGCCGCCGAACTGGAGAGCACGCTGGGCGCGGAGGCGTGGCTGCGCGAGGTGGCCGCCCATCCCGAGCCCGCCTATCTCGCCCCTCGCCACCACCAAGAGGAGCCTTCCGTTGACACAGCTGCGCACTGACGTCGCCTGCTGTCCCACCGAGGACGGCATGGTCCTGCTCGACGAACGCGACGGCCGCTACTGGCAGCTCAACGCCACCGGGGCCACCATCGTCCAAGCCCTGCTGAAGGGCGCCACTCCACAGCAGATCGCCGACGGGCTCGCCGCCGCCCGGCCCGTCACCCCGGAGCACGCGCACGCCGATGTCACCGCCCTCATCGACCACCTCACGCGCACCGGTCTGGTGGTGACGGACTCGTGAGCCAGGTCCTCGACACCGGGCCGCGCCGCCCGCCCCCGGTCCGCCGCCTCGCCGCCCGTACCGCCGTCGGCGCGGCCCGGCTGCTGGCCCATCTGCCGCCCCGGCGGCTGCGCGCCGTCCTCCGCGCCGTGCGGCGGGGCGCGGCGCCCGCGGACTACGCCACCGCGCTGCGGGCCCGCCAGGACGTGACCGCGGTCAGCGTCCTGTGCTCCGGGCGGTACTGCCTCCAGCGCTCGCTGGCCACGGCGCTGCTGTGTCGCCTCGGCGGCACCTGGCCCACTTGGTGTACGGGCGTACGTACGCCGCCCTTCGCCGCGCACGCCTGGGTCGAGGCGGACGGCCGGCGCGTCGGCGAACCCGAGGAGGCCGCCACCTACCGCACCCTGCTCACCGTTCCTCCGAGGTGACCGGCGGGTTCCGCATAGTTCGCAGAAGGGAGGAGAACGAGGTCTCGCGGCGACTATCCGGCGAGTGGGGGTTTTGCCGGTGATGTTCCGTATAGGGCGGGTACCAAGGGTGGGGACGGAGGAAAGGAGTTCCCACCATGCCGCGAGCCACCCAACGCGAAATCGTCCGCGACCTGCTCGACGAACACGGCCGCACGTTCGCCCACGAGGCGGGCATCCGGCTCCGGAACACGCCGCAGCCGCTCTACCGGCTGCTCGTGCTCTCCGTACTGCTCAGCGCCCGCATCCGCCACAGCATCGCCGTCGACACCGCGCGGGCGCTGTACGAGGCGGGGCTGCGCGATCCTCGACGGATGGCCGAGGCCAGTTGGCAGGAGCGGGTGGACGCCCTGGGGAAGGGCGGTTACCGACGCTATGACGAGAGCACCGCGACGCAGCTCGGGGACGGCGCGGAGGTGCTGAGGGAGGAGTACAAGGGGGACCTGCGCCGGCTGCGGGACGCCGCGGACGGGGACGTCGCCGAGCTGCGGCGGCGGCTGCGCAAAGTGCCGGGGCTCGGCCCCGTGGGCGCGGACATCTTTCTGCGCGAGGCCCAGGGCGTCTGGCCCGAGGCGGCGCCCTACCTGGACGCCAAGGCTCTGCAGGGTGCGCGCCGCCTCGGGCTGCCGGACAGTTCGAAGGCCCTCGCCCGGCTGGTGGGCGACGGCGACCCGGCCGTCTTCGCCGCCGCGCTGGTGCGCGTGGCCTTGCAGAAGTGACGGCGGGGCGGGGCGTCCGGCACCGCGGGGAATCCGGCCGCGGCGACGTGCGGTGCGGGTGCATGTCTGGGCTGAGGGCGGGTACGCGGGTGGCTTCCCGTCCTGTGCGGTGTTCGCCCAGGACCGCTCCCCGACCCCCTACGCGATGACAGGACATTCCCATGAACACGCCCATGGATCTCCCCTCCGGCAACGGCCTCTCCCCCGCCCAGCAGGCGCTCAACGCCCTCAACGAGAACGCCCAGGACGTGGCGGCGCTGGACGCGCTGGCCGAGAGCGACGTACTGATCCCCGTTCCCGATGAGCTGAGCGACGCGCAGGAACCCGACTCCGGGGACGTGGTCCTGCCGATCATGGAGCAGCCGGGCGGGGCGCAGCTGGTGCCCGTATTCACCTCGGAGCTGCGCATGGCCGAACTGCTGCCGTCCATCTCCCGTTACCGGATGGTGCCGCTCGGCACGCTCGCCGAGCAGTGGCCCGCCGGAGAGCTCTCGCTGGCCATCGACGCGAGTTCGCCCGGCGGCCTGACCCTCGACGCCCAGGGTGTACGGACCTTGCTCGCCCGGCCGCACGGCTGAACGGCTGCCCGCGGCCGCACGGCTGAACCCGCACGGCTGGGTATAGGGCTGAACCCGCGCGGTCGGCGTGCGGGGCTGTCTCCTGGGCTGGCGGCCGGACGCACGCGTACGCGGCCGAGAGCCCGACGGGGCGGGGCCGGGGTGCGCCCCGACCCCGCCCCGCTCCGTCTCGCGTTCCGCTACTGGTCGGGCCCGGCGCCCGTCTCCGGGGCCGGGCGGGTGCGGCGGGAGGTGAGGAGGGCCAGGAGCCGGGCCATGGCTCCCGGTCGGCGCGCGGCTGCCGAGGCGAGTGCTTCCTCAGCCGGCCCGACTCGGGGAACTGCTTCGGGATCCGTCCCGGAATCGGCCGTGGATTTGGAGACGACCCCGGCCGTAGGCCCGGATGCAGGAACGGCTACGGGATCGGCCGCAGGCCCGGAGACGAATCCGGCTGCGGGTCCGGAGACGTGTCCAGGTGCGGGCTCGGGCTCCGCCTCCGGATGCGCCGCCGAACTCCGCTCCGGATGCGCCGCCGAACTCGCCTCCGGATTCGCCTCCGGATTCGGCTCCGGACGCGGCTCCGGATTCGGCTCTGAGTTTTCCTCGGGCTCGGGTCGCGAAGGGGGAGGTGGTGTGGGGGAAGCGGGGCGGTGGGTCAGATAGGACTGGGCGCGCAGATAGCCGTCCAGTCGGCGCCAGGGGTCGGTGGGCATGCTGCCTCTTCTGCTCTCGTACCTGTCGAACCGAGGGGCAGGCGGCTTCTCCGTCCGTACGGGACGGGCGGGGCCGCGGTCCTCTCAGCAGCGCAGGACGACGCAGCGGGCGTGGACGGCCGGGTTAGCGGCCCGGTCAGGGCGGGGCGCCGCGCCGGATCGCGGCGAAGCGGGCGCGTGGCCGCGCCGGTCTGCGGGGCGGGGGGCGGTCCGGCGGCCGGCGCGGCCGGGGCAGGCGGCGCGGCGCTGCCCGTCCGCGCACGTGGCGCACTCGTCGGTGAACCGCTCGGCCTCCACCACCGCGGCGGCGGGTTGCGCCGGGCCGGTGGCGGCGGCGCGCGCCGCCAGGGGCTCCGCGCCGCACAGCGCGAGCAGTGCGGCGATCAGCGCGGCGGCGGCAGCTCGCGCGGCGGACCGCCACACAGGTCCACCCCACCCAGTCATGCACCAAGAGTAGTCACGCGATTACCCTTGGCGCGCTCCTTCGAATGGGGGAGAACACCCACGACGAGACCCGCCAGGGCCGCGACGACGCCCACGGCGGCCACAGCGGGCCAGCCACCGCGCCCCCAGGCCACCGAGCCCGCGAGCGAGCCGATGGCGATGCCCAGGAAGCGGAGGGTGAAGTAGAGGGTGTTGAGGCGGTTGTGGGCGGACTTGTCCAGCGTGAACAGGGAGGTCTGGCAGACGACCTGGCTGCCCCAGACGCCGATGTCGAGGACGACGACTCCGGCGATCAGCCAGGTCAGGTGCGTACCGCCGGGCAGCAGCAGCAACCAGCCCGCGATCACGGTGACGATGAGGGTGGCCATCCCCAGGCGCGGGCCGAGGCGGTCGGCGAGCCGTCCGGCGGCCGGCGAGGCGAGCGCGCTGGCGGCGGCGACCAGGCCGAAGAGGCCGACCTCCGTGGAGCCGTAGTGGTAGTCCTGTTCGAGCAGGAAGGTCAGGGCGGTCCAGAACGCGCCGAACGCGATACCCACCAGCCCGCCGGAGATGGTGACCCGCCGGATCAGCGGGTGGGACGCGAACAGCCGGGGCAGCGACGCCAGCGTCGTGCGGTAGCTGACGGTGCTGATGGGCGGCGCCGCGGGGAGTACGCGCCAGAGTACGCAGGTGAGCAGCAGCGTGAGCGCGCACGAGCACCAGTAGACGGCGCGCCAGCCGGCCAGTTCGGCGAACGATCCGGAGTACGCGCGCGAGGCCAGTACGCCGATCAGCAGTCCGCCCTGGATGGTGCCCACGACCCGGCCCCGGCGCTGGTCGCCGGCGAGCGCGACGGCCAGCGGCGCGACCAGCTGCGGGATCGGGGAGAGCAGGCCGACCAGGAAGCTCGCGATGATCAGCCACCACGCCGTGGGCGCCACGGCGGACGCGGCCAGGGCGACGGTGGAGGCGGCTCCGAGGCGGAGGATCAGGCGGCGCCGGTCGTGGCTGTCGCCGGCCGGGACCATCAGCAGGATTCCGGCCGCGTAGCCGAACTGGGTGGCCGTGGGAACGGCCCCGAGCGCCTCGGGGCTCACGTGCAGGTCCGCGGCGGCCGACCCCAGCAGCGGCTGGTTGAGGTAGACGTTGGCCGCGGTGACCGCGCTGGTGACGGCCAGCAGCACGGTCAGGGGGCGGGTGAGCCGGCCGGGCTCCTCGGTCAGGTCGGCCAGGTCGGCGGTGTCCGTCGCGTCAGCCATGACGGGTCACCACCTGCCCGTACGTCGCGGGGTGCGCGTACGGGAAAGGCACGGCGTGCGCGTGCGTGCGCGGCACGAGCGGTACGGAGCGTGCGTATGTGGTCTTACGGGCCGGGCTGGTGCGAGCCGGGGCGGCGGGGGGCGCCGGGGCCGGCCGGCTCTCGTTCGAGGTCTCCATCACGTGGGTCCACGCTATGGCGGCCCCCGCCTGACATGCTTTCGCTGCTACGCCATCACCTATCGAGAGTGCGCCAATGTACGGGAAGAGCGAGGACCGCGACGACTACCAGCAGGTCCCGCGGCCGTTGGCGGCCATGGCGCGCGATCTCCCCGACGGCCACCACATCCCCGCGCACCGGCACCGGCGCGCGCAGTTGATCTACGGTACGACGGGCGCGATCACCGTCGTCACCGGTCACGGCACCTGGGTGGTGCCCGCGACGCGCGGGGTGTGGGTGCCGCCCGGCGTCACCCACACCATGAGCTGTACGGGCGCGGTGCGGATGCGCACCCTCTACATCGAGCCGTCCGCGGCCACCGCCCTGCCCACCGAGCCGACCGTCGTCTCCGTCTCGCCGCTGCTGCGCGAGCTCATCGACGAAGCCGCCCGGCTCCCCGTCGAGTACGCGCCGGACGGGCGCGACGGCCAGGTCATGGCGCTGCTGCTGACCGAACTCGCCCCGCGCCCCGTGCCGGCCCTGCATCTGCCCGCCCCCGACGACCCGGAGCTCGACGGGCTCTGTTCGGCGATCCAGCGGGACCCCGGCGGCCACTGGACGACCGCCACCGCCGCCGCCCACGCGCATCTGAGCCCGCGCAGCCTCCAGCGCCGGTTCGCCGCCGCCACGGGCATGTCGCTGACCCACTGGGTGCAGCAGGCGCGGCTGATCCACGCCGTCATCCTGCTGGCCCGCGGCCTCCCGGTGACGGCCATCGCCGCGGAGCTCGGCTACGCCACGCCCAGCGCCTTCACCGCCATGTTCCGCCGGGCGCTCGGGACCTCGCCCACCGCGTACTTCGCCGACCAGCGGGAAGCGCGGTCGTAGGCGCGTACAGCCGGGTAGCCGGGTAGCCGGGTAGCCGACCGAGTACCGCCCGAACGCCACCGCGCATCAGGGCCTCGCACGGCACCGCCGCGCACCGCATCGCACCGTTGCGATACACCCCAACTCGTCCCCGTTTGGGGT
This sequence comes from Streptomyces sp. NPDC050617, assembly GCF_040654795.1. Classification (NCBI taxonomy): domain Bacteria; kingdom Bacillati; phylum Actinomycetota; class Actinomycetes; order Kitasatosporales; family Streptomycetaceae; genus Streptomyces; species Streptomyces sp. NPDC050617. The sequence continues at coordinate 104,355 of NZ_JBFAIS010000024.1, forward strand.
CCCGTAGGACCCCGGAAACGAAATTTGCACGATACACGCGGTGCGTAAGATGCACAGCGCCCGTGCCGTCACCGCCTTGTGCGTTGGACCTTCCGCCGGCACCCGAACAGTTTGGAGACCGCGCCAGCATGCCGTCCCGGATACCCCCGGCCCACGCCAGGGCCGCACACACCCAGGACTCCGCCGGCACCGCGCCGCCCGAGGCGCCGCACAACGAGCAGCCCGAGGTGGGCGGCGGCTTCGTGACGGTGCTCGCGTTCTGCGGCATCGTCGTCTCGGTCATGCAGACGCTGGTCGTCCCGCTCGTCGCCGACCTGCCGAAGCTGCTGCACACCACGACGTCCAACGCGTCGTGGGTCATCACCGCGACCCTCCTCGCCGGCGCCGTCGCCACCCCCGTGATGGGGCGGCTCGGCGACATGTTCGGCAAGCGCCGCATGCTGATCGTGGCCCTGGGCCTGCTCGTCGTCGGCTCGCTGATCTGCGCGCTCACCTCCGACCTCGTCCTCATGGTGATCGGCCGGGCCGTCCAGGGCGGCGCGATGGGCGCGATCCCGCTGGGCATCAGCATCATGCGCGACGAACTGCCGCCGAAGCGGCTCGGCTCCGCGATGGCGCTGATGAGCTCCTCGCTCGGCATCGGGGGCGCGCTGGGGATGCCGGCCGCCGCGTTCGTCGCGCAGCACAGCGACTGGCATGTCCTGTTCTTCGGTTCGGCCGGGCTCGGCGCGATCGCGGTCGTCCTGGTCCTGCTGGCCGTCCCCGAGTCGGCGCTGCGCTCGCCCGGCCGGTTCGACATCGCCGGCGCCATCGGTCTGTCGGCCGGGCTGGTCGCCCTGCTGCTGCCCATCACCAAGGGCAGCGACTGGGGCTGGGGCAGCCCCACCACGCTCGGGCTGCTCGGCGCGGCCGTCGTGATCCTGGTCGGCTGGGGCTTCCTCGAACTGCGTACGTCCAATCCGCTGGTGGACCTGCGCACCACCGCGCGCCGCCAGGTGCTGCTGACCAACCTCGCCTCGATCCTGGTCGGTTTCTCCTACTACGTGATGTCGCTGGTCTTCCCCCAGTTGCTCGAATTGCCCAAGGCCACCGGATACGGGCTCGGCCAGTCGATGGTCGTCGCGGGGCTGTGCGTCGCCCCGATGGGCGCGGCGATGATGCTCGTGTCGCCGCTGTCCGCCCGTATCAACACGACCCGGGGGCCGAAGGTCTCGCTGATGGCGGGGCTCGTCGTGATCGGCGCGGGGTACGGCGGCGGGATGGCGATGCTGCACTCCGTCTGGCAGATCGCCATCTGCTCGGCGGTCATCGGCACGGGCGTGGGGATCGCGTACTCGGCGATGCCGACGCTGATCATCAGCGCCGTGCCGGCCGGGGAGACCGGCGCGGCCAACGGGCTCAACACCCTGATGCGGTCGATCGGAACGTCCACGTCCAGTGCGGTGGTGGGCGTGATCCTGGCGCGCCAGACGACGCGGCTGGGGTCGGTGGAGGTGCCGGACATGACCGCGTTCCGGACGGCCGTCGGGGTCGCCTGCGCCGCCGCGGTCCTGGGGCTGCTGATCGCCTTCTTCCTCCCGGCCCGGCGGGCGGCGGCCGTGGCCGCCGCCACGGTCACGGCCGACCCCATCGAGGCGGCGGTCCCGGCGGAGGCGGTGGGCGATGCGACGACCGTCGCGAACACGGCGACCATCGCGGACGCGCCGGCCTCCCCGGATTCGGCGGCCGAGGCCGCTCCCCCGGCCGGCCGCGTGATCCACGGCCGGGTCCTCGGCCCGGACGCCGCGCCGGTGCCGGGCGCGGCGGTCACGCTGATCGACACGGCGGGCCGGCAGCTCGGCCGTACGCTCAGCGACGGCGGCGGCCGGTACTCCGTGCCCGCCCCCGAGGCCGGTTCCTTCGTGGTCATCGGCTCGGCCGCGGGCCACCGGCCGCGCGCCACCACCCTGTCGGTGGCCGACGGGCCCGTGGCCTGCGAGCTGCTGCTGGACGGCGGGGACGGCGTGAACGGGACCGTACGGACCGCGGGCGGGCCGGTGCTGGCCGGAGCGGCGGTCACCGCGACCGACGCCCGCGGCGAGGTGGCGGCCTCGGCGGTGACGGGCGACGACGGCGCCTTCGGCCTGCCGCAGCTGGCCCCCGGCCCGTACGCGCTGACGGTCTCCGCCGCCGACCACCGCCCGTACGCCGTCCAGGTCGAGATCACCGGCGGCGCGACGCAGCGGATCGACGTCGAGCTGCCCTCCGCGGTCACGGTGCGCGGCACCGTACGGGACCGGGGCGGGCGTCCCCAGGAGGACGCCCGCGTGTCCCTGCTCGACGCGGCGGGCGACGTCGTCGCGCGGTGTGTGACGGACGAACGCGGCGGCTTCGCCTTCACCGACCTCGCCGATGGCCAGTACACGGTGCTGACCTCCGGGTACGCCCCCGCCACCACCCCGATCACGCTCCCCGCCGGCCCGGACCCGACCGCCGTCCGCCAGGTCGACTTCCTGCTGACCCACGGCTGACGGCCGCTGGCTCACGGCTGACGGTTGACAGCCGGGCTCGTACGGGCGACAGCCGACCGGCCCGTACGAGCCGCCGGGCGAGCCGCCATACGGGCCACCTTGCGAGCCGCCTTACGAGCCGCCGCGCGGCGGGCGGCCCCAGGTGCTGCCCAGGTGCTGCCCTGATGCCTCCCCTGCCTCCCCCGTCCCCTCAGCCCCGCTGCCCACCAGCCCCATTCACGGCGCCGCGCCGGGGCAGTAGCGTCGGGGCATGGCTGACGTACACCGGTCCGTTGCGGACACGTCCCCCGAGGAGCCCGACGCGGGGTGGGGGGCCGAACCCCGTGCCTGGGGCTGGGTGTTCGGGGCGCGGGAGGTGGACGAGCCGGAGCACGGACCGGCTCTCTACACCGACTTCGAGAAGGACTGGGACGCGCAGCTCGCGATGATCCATCAGTGGGCGGAGCGCAACGGGTACGCCCGGCCGGGGTACGACATGTGGTCCGTCCTGCGGCCGTCCGGCGGGATCGCGGCGTTCCTGCGGAGTGAGGGCATCCGGGTGCTGGTCATCCCGGGCGCCGGCATCCGCGACCGGATGCGGGCCACCTGGGAGGACTGGCCCAGCACCATGGCCGAGTTGGAGTCGGCGGGGGTCGTCGTGGAGATCGCCGAGTAGCACGGTCCAACGGTCCGTGCCGCCGATCCCCGTCCGAGCGGCTGTCATCCGAGCGGCTGTCACCGGCGATAAATGAGTACCGCGTGGCCGCGGGTGCCGGAATACTGCGCGGATGCCCCCTGAGACGCCCGCGCTGCTTCGCCCTCATGCCCTGGTTTCCGGAGATCTCGTCGCCATCGCGGCGCTGTCCGGGCCGCTCCAGGAGAGTCAAGTTCCGGGACTCGAACGGGCGGTGGCCACGCTTGAGCGCATGGGGTTCCGGGTGCGCTGCTCGCCGCTGCTGGAGGCCGGGCGGAGGCACTGGTGGAGTTCGGCCCCGCTGGCGGAGATCGCGGAGGAGTTCAACGGTCTGCTGCGGGACCCGGACGTGCGCGCGGTGATCGCGCACGACGGCGGGCAGACCGTACTCGGCTACCTCGACCTGATCGACGTCGAGGCGATCGCGGCCGACCCCAAGCCGATTCTCGGGTACAGCGACATCTCCCTGCTGCATCTGGTGCTTCACTCGCGCACGGGCCTCGTCGGTTTCCACGCCGATGTGGCCACGCCCGGCCTCGGCGAGGCGTGGCAGGCCGCGCCCGCCGCGCGCAGGCAGGTGCTGGAGGATCTGTATTCGGCGCTGCTGACCGGCTCGGAGCCGATCGGCGGCCTGCCGACCGGGCCGTCGTGGGAGTGCTGGCGTGCCGGACGCGCCGAAGGGCCGCTGGTCGGCGGGGTCCTCAATCGCATCGTACGGACCCAGGCGACGCGGTTCGCGCTGCCGCTCGACCGGTTCGACGGCGCGGTGCTGTTCTGGGAGGAGTTGGGCGGCGAGGCGTCATGGGTCTGGAGCGACCTCCAGGTGCTGCGGCACTGCGGCGTCCTCGACCGGATCGCGGGCATGGTCGTCGGCGTGCCGACGGCGATCGGCGGACTGGGCCCGGCCGACGACGCGCCGACCCTCCCCGAGATCATTCTCGATGTCCTCGGCGACCGCGACATCCCGGTACTGGGCAATGTCGACTTCGGGCACGCCGGGCCGAACCTCCCGATGCCGGTGGGCATCCGCGCCGGTCTCGACGCGGGACAGCGGACGCTGTCACTGCTCGAACCGGCGGTCCGGCCGCGCGGGGCGTCGACACCGGTCGGCTGACCCGACCGGCTTGGCGGCCCTTCGCCCTCGCACGCGACTGGCGGAGGGGGCAGGGAACCCTCGCGCGCTGCCGACGGGGTCAGGAAGCGGAGCCCGGCGCCGGGAGGATCTGCCGCGCCACCTTCCCCGGATGGCGCGGATTGTTGCGCCACTCGCGCGGGTAGCCGATCGAGACCTCCACGAAACGGACCCCGTTGTAGTACGTGGTGCGCGGGATGTGCAGGTGCCCGTACACGACGGCCGCGGCCCGGAAGCGGGTGTGCCAGTCGGCGGTGCGCTCCGTGCCGCACCACTGCGCGAACTCGGGGTAGCGCAGCACGTCGGTGGGCTGCCGTACCAGCGGGAAGTGGTTGACCAGGACGGTCGGCAGCCCGGGGTCGATCGCGGCGAGCCGCCGCTCGGTCTCGGCGACGCGCGCGCGGCACCAGGCGTCGCGGGTCGGGTACGGGTCGGGGTGCAGCAGCATCTCGTCGGTGCACACGACCCCGGCGTCGTACGCCTGCTTCAGCGACTGCTCCTTGGTGGCCGCCGTGGGGGTGCGGAACGTGTAGTCGTACAGCACGAAGAGGGGGGCGACGACGACGGGGCCGCCGGGGCCGGACCACACCGGGTAGGGGTCCTCCGGGGTGTGCACCCCGAGGCCGCGGCAGATCTCCACGAGGCGGTGGTAGCGGGCCTCGCCGCGCAGTTGGACGGGGTCCTTGGGCACGGTCCACAGCTCGTGGTTGCCGGGGGCCCAGACCACCTGCGCGTACCGCTCGCTCAGCGTCTTCAGCGACCACTCGACGTCGGCGAGCTGCTCGCCGACGTCGCCCGCGACGATCAGCCAGTCGGCGGGGTCGTCGGGGCGCAACTCCTCGACGATGCGCCGGTTGTCCTGGTGCGCGATGTGCAGATCGCTGATGCCCATGAGCTTTCCTTGACGCATCAGCCGAGGGTACGTCGGCGGCGCGCCCAGCAGTAGTCCCGATCTCCGGACCGCGCCCGGACGGTCTCCGGCCCTCGCCCGCCCCGGGGGCCGCGCCCCGCTCCCCGAACGGCAGCTCCCCGGGCGCGCCCCGCTCTCCGGGCCGCGCCCTGTACACGACCTGCGCACGCCGCTACAACGGGTGAGGGCCCGGTAGCACCGACGACCCAATCCGCCAACGACCTCCGGGCCCGCGGAGGCAGCGATGCGCAGGATCGCGATCGTCGGCGCCGGGCAGGCCGGGCTGCAACTGGCCCTGGGGCTGCGGGCCGAGGGCTACGAGGTGACGGTGGTGTCGGCCCGTACGGCGGAGGAGATCCGCGCCGGGCGGGTGCTGTCCACGCAGGTGATGTTCGGGCCGGCGCTCGCCCTGGAGCGGGCGGCCGGGCTGAACTTGTGGGAGGAGCAGGCGCCCAGGATCGACGGGCTGGACCTCTGCTTCGCCGCCGAGCCCGGCATCCCGTCCCTCTCCTTCTCCACGTCGTTCGACGGGGCCGCCCAGTCGGTGGACCAGCGGATGAAGATGGCGCGCTGGCTGGAGCTCTTCGAGGAGCGCGGCGGGCGCGTCGAGCACCGCGCGGTCCCGGCCGACGGCCTCGGCGCCCTCGCCGCCGAGTACGACCTCACGCTCGTCGCCGCCGGGCGGGGCGACCTCGCGGAGGTCTTCACGCGCGACGAGCGGCACAGCCCGTTCGACGCGCCGCGGCGCGTCCTGGCCTGCGTCTATCTGCACGGCGTGACGCCCGCCGAGCGGCCCGCGGACGCGGTAGGTCCGCGCATGCGGGTGCTCACGTCACGCGGGGCGGGCGAGTGCATAGTGATGCCCGCGCTCACCATGAGCGGCCCGTGCGACATCCTGCTCTGGGAGGCCGCGCCCGGAGGTCCGTACGACTGCTGGCAGGACCGCCCCGGCGCCGAGGCGCTCACCGGGCGGTCGCTGGAGCTGATGCGTACGCACGCGCCCTGGGAGTACGAGCGATTCGCGGCCGCGAAGCCGACGGACGCGCAGGCCACGCTGTTCGGGTCCATCACGCCGACCGTCCGTCACCCGGTCGCCGAGGTCGGGCCCGGCTCGTACGTGCTGGGCATGGCCGACACGGTCGTCGTCAACGACCCGATCGCGGGGCAGGGCGCCAACAACGCGGCGCACTGCGCCGCGAGTTATCTGCGCTCGATCCTCGACCACGGGGAGCAGCCCTTCGACCGGCCGTGGATGCAGGGCGCCTTCGCGGCATTCTGGGAGCGGGCGCGGCACTCGTCGGCGTTCAGCAATCTGATGCTCGAACCGCCCGAGTACGTGGCGCGGGCCCTGGACGCCGCGTCCCGGCACCCCGAGGTCGCCCACCGCCTCGCCGGCGTCTACGTCGACCCCTTCGACGCCCCGGAGTGGATCATGGACCCGGAGCGCACCGCGGCCTATCTCGCGGCGGTCGGGCAGCCCTGACGCGCGGCGCCCTTCACAGCGGTCTGCCGGCCCTGACGCGCAGCGCCCTCCACAGCGGTCGGGCGGCCCTGACCGGCGGCGCCCTCCACAGCGGCCGGGCGGCCCCGAAAGGCGCGATGTACGCTGGTGAGCGGCAGCGATCACCGCCGCCCGCATCCGTGCGGCGGCCGCCGCCACGGCGGTGGGGCCCGCCGTACCGAACCGCGGCACGGACGCCGCCAACGGTCCCTACTTGCGATGGAGCGCGTCCGGAGCCGGAGCCACGGCCCGGCCGGACGCCCGGCGAGTAGGAGGCATGCCCATGGGCCAGTCACGGCCCCCGGCGGTGGACGGACCCAGCGATTCCGTGCACCCCGATGAGCCCGTAAACCTCGTCGAGTCCGGCGAGCCCGTCAATGACTACGTCGAGCCCGTCGATCCCGACATCGCCCCGCCCGTGCGGAACCGCGACCCGAGCGCCCGCGCCCGCGGGCAGCTCCCGGTCGTCTGCGCCGTGTCCGTCGGCGGCGGCGTCGGCGCGGCGGCCCGGTATGGCGCGTCCCTGCTGTGGCCCACGGAGGCGGGCGCGTTCCCCTGGACGACGTTCTGCGTCAATGTGGCCGGCTGCGCGGTGATCGGCGTCTTCCTGGTGCTGGTCACCGAGGCGTGGGCCGCCCACCCGCTCGTACGGCCCTTCTTCGGGACCGGTGTGCTCGGCGGCTTCACCACCTTCTCCACCTACGCCGTGGACATCCAGCGCCTGGTGGACGGCGGCCGCGCCGCTACCGGCCTCGCCTATCTGGCCACCACCCTGCTCGCTGCCCTGGCGGCGGTCTGGGCCGCGGCACGGCTGACCCGCCGGGCGATCACGGATAGCGGCCGAAGGACACACGGCAGGACACGGCCGGAGGCCGGCACGAGTCAAAGCCATGCAGAGGAAGGCCGGGCGAAGCAAAGCCACACGAAGCAAGGCCACACGAAGGAGGGCCGTCCGTGAACTGGCTGCTGGTCGTCGTCGGGGCCATGGCCGGGGCCCCGCTGCGCTATCTCACCGACCGGAGCGTGCAGCGCCGCCACGACTCGCTCTTCCCGTGGGGCACCTTCACCGTCAACGTGGTGGGCTGCCTGGTGCTGGGGCTGGTGACGGGGGCCGTGACGGCCGGGGCCGCCTCCTCCGCGGCGCAGGCGCTGCTCGGCACGGGGCTGTGCGGGGCGCTGACGACGTACTCGACGTTCTCGTACGAGACGCTGCGGCTGGCCGAGACCGGGGCGCGGTTCTTCGCAGTCGTGAACGCCGTCGCCAGTGTCGTCGCCGGGCTCGGGGCCGCCTTCACGGGGGCCGCGCTCGCCCAGGCGCTGTGGAGCTGAACAACCGCCCAGGGACCAGCGGGGCCACCGTGCCGAGGACCCCCAACTCCCGTCCCGAAACGTCCCGTTAACAGGAATTTACCGGTGAGAAACGCCACAGGGCCGATTCGCTGCGGTGGGTAGTGGAGCCGTCGCCGACAGGTAGATGGTAGCTACAGGCAACCTCCTGTACCCGTGGCGAAAGAAGTTGATCGCTGTGTGTGGCATCACTGGCTGGATCTCCTACCGACGTGATCTGACGGCTCACCAGGAGTCCGTGGACGCCATGACCGAGACGATGTCCTGCCGGGGACCCGACGCCCAGGGCTCCTGGGTCACCCCGCGCGCCGCCCTCGGCCACCGCCGGCTCGCCGTCATCGACCTCCCCGGCGGAGCGCAGCCCATGGAGGCGCGCACCGAGAACGGCACGGTCGCGATGGTGTACTCCGGCGAGGCGTACAACTACGTCGAGCTGCGCGACGAACTGCGCCGCCGCGGCCACCGGTTCGAGACCGACTCCGACACCGAGGTCGTGCTCCGCGGCTACCTGGAGTGGGGCGAAGAGCTCCCCGACAAGCTCAACGGCATGTACGCCTTCGCCATCTGGGACCCGCGGACCGAGAAGCTCGTCATGATCCGCGACCGGATGGGCATCAAGCCCTTCTACTACTACGAGACCGACGACGGCGTCCTGTTCGGCTCCGAGCCGAAGGCGATCCTGGCCAACCCGCTGGCCGCCCCCGTGGTCGGCGCGGACGGGCTGCGGGAGATCTTCTCCTTCACCAAGACCCCCGGCTTCGCCATCTGGGACGGGATGCGCGAACTGCGCCCCGGTCACCTGGCCGTACTCGACCGCAACGGCCTGCGCGAGCGCGCGTACTGGAAGCTGGAGGCCACCGAGCACACCGACAGCAAGGAGGCCACCGTCGCGCACGTGCGCGAGCTGCTGGAGGACATCATCGCCCGGCAGCTGGTGGCCGACGTGCCGCGCTGCTCCCTGCTCTCCGGCGGGCTCGACTCGTCCGCGATGACGGCGCTCGCCGCCAAGCAGCTCGGCGCGCAGGGCGAGACCGTGCGCAGCTTCGCCGTCGACTTCCCCGACCAGGCCGAGAACTTCCGGGCCGAGGACATCGCCCCCACGCAGGACACCCCCTTCGTGCACGCCGTCAAGGACCACGTGAACTGCGACCACAGCGACATCGTGCTGGACGGCACGGCGCTGTCCGACCCCGCCGTGCGCCGGGCCGCCGTCGGCGCGCGCGACCTGCCGGTCGGGCTCGGCGACCGCGACAACTCCCTCTATCTGCTGTTCGCCGCGATCCGCGAGCAGTCCACGGTGGCGCTGTCGGGCGAGTCGGCGGACGAGGTGTTCGGCGGCTACCCGTGGTTCCACGACGAGCGCGCCAAGGCGGACGTCTTCCCGTGGATGGCCAAGGGCTCGATACTCGACCTCTCGGGCGCCCTCTCCGGCGAGCTCACCGAGAGCCTCGGCCTGCGGACCTATCTGAACGACAGCTACGCCTCGGCGGTCGCCGAGGCCCCGCTCAAGGACGGCGAGAGCGGCCACGAGAAGCGCATGCGGCAGGTCTGCTACCTGCACCTGACGCGCATGGTGCAGACGCTGCTGGACCGCAAGGACCGGATGAGCATGGCGGTGGGGCTGGAGGTCCGGGTCCCGTTCTGCGACCACCGCCTCGTCCAGTACGTCTTCAACACCCCCTGGTCGCTGAAGACGTTCGACGGCCGGGAGAAGAGCATCCTGCGCGAGGCCACCCGCGATCTGCTGCCGGACTCCGTCGTCCAGCGCAAGAAGAGCGGCTACCCCGGCAGCTTCGACCCCCGCTACGTCGCCGCCATCCAGTCCCAGACCATGGACCTCCTCTCCTCGGGCCACCCGGCCCTGGACCTCTTCGACCAGGGCCAGGTCCGCGCCGCGGCGACCGCCGACAAGGCGACGATCACCTCGCAGGAGCGCACCCGCATGGAGCGCGCGCTCGACGTGGCCACCTGGTTCGACCTGCACAAGCCGGAGATCAAGGTGAACTGACGCCCCTGGGGCGGCTGGTGACGGCCCGGTTCTCCGGCGTACGCGCCGGGGCCGGGCCGCCCGCGCTTCCGGCGCGGGAAGCGGACGCCGGTGCACGTAAGGTAAAAGCGTGCAAACGATCGAATACCGCCCCATCTCCCGCTGGTGGCAGTGGTGCGCCGCCGTCGCGTCCGCCGCGGGCGTGTTCTCCTTCTGCTGGGTCACGTTCGTGCTCGGCTGGGGAGCGCTCGGCGAGCACGTCGCCGAGCGGCCGCGCGGCAGCGCGCAGAACCAGGTCGCCGTACTGCTCCTCATCGGGCTGATCATCGCGGTCCCCGCACTCGTGGGCTACAACTTCACCGCCGGCCGCACCCGCCTCCGACCCGACGGCATCCGGACGAGCACCCCGCTGCGGCGCCGTTTCGTTCCCTGGCACGACATCCAGAGCATCTCCGCCGACGTGCAGCAGGACGGGGTCCCCTGGCGCCGCGGCATCCCCCTCTACCGGATCCGGGTGACGCTGAAGGGCGGCGAGACCTTCTGCCTGCCCGCGCCCGCGGGCGGCGAGTTCGACTCCGCCCTGGAGGCCGCCAAGGGCGAGATCATCGGCCGCTGGAAGGCGGCGACGGCTTCCAGCCGGTAGGGCCGCGCCCCCTCACAGCCCCGCCCCCGCCCCCTCCGCGGCGTGCAGGTGCTCCAGCAGTACGCGCCTCAGCTCGCGGGCCGAGCGGGGCGGGGCGACGTCCTTGCGGTGGGCGACGGCGATGGTGCGGCGCATGTCCTCGGCGGGGTCAAAGGGCGTGACGCGCAGCCCCGAGCGGGCGGCCACCATGCCGGGGACGACCGCGAGCCCGAGCCCGGCGCGTACGAACCCCAGTACCGCGTCCATCTCGCCGCCCGCCACGGTGAACGACGGCTCGAACCCCGCGGCGCGGCACGCCGCGATGGTGAATTCCCGCAGGTCGTAGCCGCGGCGGAACATGACCATGGGGTGGCCCTGGAGGTCCGCGACGCGCAGCGGCGCGGGGGCGGGGGCCGGGGAGACGAAGGAGGAGACGGCGACGAGGTCCTCGCGGAGCAGTTCGGTGGCGGCCAGGGCGGGGGCGCCGCCCGCGAGCGGCGTGATGATGAGGGCGAGATCGAGTCCGCCGGCGGCCAGGGTCCGTACGAGGTCCTGCGAGCCGCCCTCGTCGACGAGCAGCTCGATGCCGGGGTAGCGGGCGTGGTACGCGCGCAGCACGTCCGGCACCAGGCTCGCGCACAGGCTCGGCGGCGCGCCGAGGCGCACCCGGCCGCGCCGCAGCTGGGCGACTTCCTGCACCTCGCGGTGGGCGGTCTCGGTGTCGGCGAGGATCTGGCGGGCCAGCGGCAGCAGCGCCTCGCCCGCGTCGGTGAGGGTGATGTTGCCGCGGGCGCGGTGGAAGAGGTCCGCGCCCAGCTCCCGCTCCAGCGCGCGGATCTGCTGGGACAGCGACGGCTGGGCCACGTGCAGCCGCTCCGCGGCGTGGGTGAAGTGGCGGGTCTCGGCCACGGCGGCGAAGTAGCGGAGCTGGTGGAGCTGCATCCGTCCAGCATAGAAGCTGCATAGGCAATGGCTATGGAAACGAGCTTCACCATGTCTTGGACGGATCGGTGGCCGCTCCGTAGCGTCGATGTCCATGGCACTGGCGACTCGGCCGGATCGAAGTGATCAACGGCCGCCCCACAAGAATCGGCCGCCCCGCAAGAATCGAGAGCCTCAGAAGGATCAAGGGCTCCAGAAGAAGCAGGGGCCCCGGAAGGCGTCCCTCATCCGCTCCATATGGCGCTCGACCATCGGCAAGAAGGCCGTCATGGCCGTCACGGGCCTGGTCATGCTGGCGTTCCTGGTCGCCCACATGCTGGGCAACCTCAAGATCTTCTTCGGCTCCGGCGACTTCAACGGGTACGCGCACTGGCTGCGCACCATCGGCGAGCCCGTCCTGCACTACGAGTGGTTCCTGTGGATCGCCCGCATCGGCCTGGCGGCGTCCGTCGTGCTGCACGCCGTGGCCGCGTACCAGCTCAGCCGCCGCGACATCGCGGCCCGCCCCGCGAAGTACGAGCGCAAGCGGCGGCGCGCCAGCTACGCGACCCGCACGATGCGCTGGGGCGGCGTCATCCTCGGCCTGTTCATCGTCTGGCACCTGCTCGACCTCACGACGCTGACCGTCAACCCGCGCGCCGAGGCCGGCCACCCGTACGAGAACGTCGTGGCGTCCTTCCGCACCTGGTACAGCGGCGCCGTCTACATCGTGGCGATGCTCGCCCTCGGGCTGCACATCCGGCACGGCTTCTGGAGCGCCGCCCAGACGCTCGGCGCGGGCAGCGCCCGCCGCGACCGGCTGTTCAAGGCTCTGGCCAACGGCCTGGCCACACTCCTCACCTGCGGGTTCATCGCCGTGCCCGTGGCCGTCATGACGGGAGCCGTGAGCTGACATGACCGACAGCAACGGAAACAAAGAACACACGGACCAGAGCGATACCACCGGCTTCGCGCCCTACGCCGAGTACGCACTCGGCGCGCCCGTAGCCGACAGCGCGGCGCCCGACGGGCCGATCGCCGACCGCTGGGACCGCCGCCGCTTCGAGGCCAAGCTCGTCAACCCCGCCAACCGCCGCAAGCACACCGTCATCGTGGTGGGCACCGGGCTCGCGGGCGGCGCGGCCGGGGCGACCCTGGCCGAACAGGGCTACCACGTCGTGCAGTTCTGCTACCAGGACTCGCCGCGCCGCGCCCACTCCATCGCCGCCCAGGGCGGCATCAACGCCGCCAAGAACTACCGCAACGACGGCGACTCCATCCACCGCCTCTTCTACGACACCGTCAAGGGCGGCGACTTCCGGGCCCGCGAGTCCAACGTCCACCGCCTCGCCCAGGTCTCGGTCGAGATCATCGACCAGTGCGTGGCGCAGGGCGTGCCGTTCGCCCGCGAGTACGGCGGGCTGCTCGACACCCGCTCCTTCGGCGGCGTCCAGGTCTCGCGGACGTTCTACGCGCGCGGCCAGACCGGACAGCAGCTGCTGCTCGGCGCGTACCAGGCGCTCAGCCGCCAGATCGGCGCGGGCACCGTGGAACTGCACCCGCGCACCGAGATGCTGGACCTGATCGTGGTGGCCGGGCGGGCGCGCGGCATCGTCGCCCGCGACCTGGTCACAGGCCGTATCGACACCTATTTCGCGGACGCCGTGGTGCTCGCCTCCGGCGGCTACGGCAACGTCTTCTACCTGTCGACCAACGCCATGAACTCCAACGCCACCGCCGTCTGGCGGGCCCACCGGCGCGGCGCGTACTTCGCCAACCCCTGCTTCACCCAGATCCACCCCACCTGCATCCCGCGCACCGGCGACCACCAGTCCAAGCTGACGCTGATGAGCGAGTCGCTGCGCAACGACGGCCGCATCTGGGTGCCCAAGGCCAAGGGCGACACCCGCCCGGCCGCGCAGATCCCCGAGGACGAGCGCGACTACTACCTGGAGCGGATCTACCCCGCCTTCGGCAACCTCGTGCCGCGCGACATCGCCTCCCGCGCCGCCAAGAACGTCTGCGACGAGGGGCGCGGCGTCGGCCCCGGCGGGCAGGGCGTCTACCTCGACTTCGCGGACGCCATCGCGCGGATGGGCCGGGCCGCCGTCGAGGAGAAGTACGGCAACCTCTTCGACATGTACGAGCGGATCACCGCCGAGGACCCGTACGAGGTCCCGATGCGGATCTACCCCGCCGTGCACTACACGATGGGCGGGCTCTGGGTCGACTACGACCTCCAGACCACCGTGCCGGGCCTCTTCGCGATCGGCGAGGCCAACTTCTCCGACCACGGCGCGAACCGGCTCGGCGCCTCGGCCTTGATGCAGGGCCTGGCCGACGGCTACTTCGTGCTGCCGTCCACCATCAACGACTACCTCGCCCGCAATCCGCACCGCGCGGACGAGGACGGCGTGGACGCCGAGCACCCCGCCGTGCAGGAGGCCGTCGCCGACACCGAGGACCGGCTCAACCTGCTGCTGGCCGTGGACGGCGACCGCACCCCCGACTCCTTCCACCGCGAACTCGGCGAGATCATGTGGGAGTTCTGCGGCATGGCCCGTACGGAAGCGGGCCTGCGCAAGGCGCTCGAACTGATCCCGCGGCTGCGCGACGAGTTCTGGCGGCGCATCAAGGTGCCCGGCACCGGCGAGGAGTTCAACCAGTCGCTGGAGAAGGCCAACCGGATCGTCGACTACTTCGAACTCGCCGAGCTGATGTGCCTGGACGCGCTGCACCGCGCCGAATCCTGCGGCGGCCACTTCCGCGAGGAGTCCCAGACCCCGGACGGCGAGGCCGCGCGGCAGGACGAGGAGTTCTCGTACGCGGCGGCCTGGGAGTTCCGCGGTACCGGCACGCCGCCCGTCCTGCACAAGGAAGACCTCGTCTTCGAGTACGTACACCCCACCCAGCGGAGCTACGCATGAAGCTCACCCTGCGCGTCTGGCGCCAGCACGACCCCGAGGCCGCGGGCGCCATGGCCGTCTACGAGGTCGACGGGATCTCCGCCGACATGTCGTTCCTGGAGATGCTCGACACGCTCAACGAGGAGCTGATCCTCAAAGGCGAGGACCCCGTGGCCTTCGACCACGACTGCCGCGAGGGCATCTGCGGCGCGTGCAGCCTCGTCATCAACGGCGAGGCGCACGGCCCGGAGCGGACCACGACCTGCCAGCTTCACATGCGGGCCTTCCGCGACGGCGACACCATCGACGTCGAACCGTGGCGCGCCGCCGCGTTCCCCGTCGTACGGGACCTGGTCGTGGACCGGTCCGCCTTCGACCGGGTCATCCAGGCCGGCGGCTACGTCTCCGTGCCGACGGGCGCCGCCCCGGAGGCGCACGCCACGCCCGTACCGAAGGCCGACGCCGATTTCGCCTTCGAGCATGCCGAGTGCATCGGGTGCGGGGCCTGTGTGGCGGCGTGCCCCAACGGGTCGGCGATGCTGTTCACTTCGGCGAAGGTCAACCATCTGAACGTCCTGCCGCAGGGCGCGCCGGAGCGCGAGGCGCGGGTTCTGGACATGGTGGAGGCGATGGACGCGGAGGGGTTCGGCGGCTGCACCAATACCGGTGAGTGCGCCACCGCCTGCCCCAAGGGGATTCCACTGCCGTCCATCGCGGCGATGAACCGGGAGTATCTGCGGGCGACGATGCGGGGGCGTTGACGGTCGGCCAGCGGTTTTAGGGGGCTCCCCGCTCCCCTTACGGGGCCGGGTACAGGAACTCCCCGATCACCCCCGGCGTAGCCGCGTCCGCGAAGTCCGCCGCCTCCACGGCGGACATGTCGCGGACGCGGTAGCCGTCCTCGCCGGCCGCCACGGCGGCCGTCGCCGTGACGAGGCCGGCGCGGCGGGAAAAGGGGGTGTCGGTGAAGGTCCAGGCCAGGACGGCGTTCCGGTCGAGGGTGACGGTGTCGCGGCTGAACGTGCCGGAGCGGATGAGCAGCCAGCGGCCGGTGATCGCGTGCCCGAGCGCGCGATAGGCGTCGTGGGCCAGGGCCCGTACGACCGGGACGGCCACCAGCGCGAAGCCCGCCGCGCAGTACAGGAGTACGGGCGTGAGCAGGGCGCCCAGCACGGCCAGGGAGAGGGTTACGGGCAGGACCACGCCGATCATGCCCCGGACCGTGCGGCGGCGCAGGGCCGGGCGGGGGTGCGGGGTCAGTTCGGCTGCCTCCGGCGGCGCGTCGGGGGCGAGCATGCCGCCGCGGACCCGTACCGCTTCCGCGCGCGTCGCGGGCGGGAGGACCACGCTGCGTCTGCGGTTCTCGTCGCGGTCGCCGAGGCCGCCGGCCACGGCTCGTACGGTCGCGCCGCCGCCCGCGCGCAGGAGCAGCGGCTCGCGGAGTACGACGCCGCGCAGGCGGGCGCGTTCGATGGAGACGGCGCGGGTGGTCAGCAGGCCGCGG
Source organism: Streptomyces sp. NPDC050617 (assembly GCF_040654795.1). Taxonomy (NCBI): domain Bacteria; kingdom Bacillati; phylum Actinomycetota; class Actinomycetes; order Kitasatosporales; family Streptomycetaceae; genus Streptomyces; species Streptomyces sp. NPDC050617. The sequence continues at coordinate 120,368 of NZ_JBFAIS010000024.1, forward strand.
CGGACGCCGAGGGTGGCGGAGTCGGTCCATTCCAGGCGGTAGTTCCACCAGTTCTCGACGTAGAGCACGACGGCGCCGACGCTGCCCACGGCCGCGATCGCGAGCAGGGCGAGCGGGATGGTGAGCCATAGGGCGCTGTTGCCGAAGTCCTCGAAGGCACGGCGCACGAAGCCGAATTGCCAGGGTTCGAGGCCCATTTCGTGCAGGACCCGGTAGGCGGCGCCGGCCACGGCGAAGACCCCGCCGAAGACCCAGAAGGTCAGCGGCGCGAAGCGCAGCCGGCGCGGGTCGAAGGAGGCCAGGACGGGTTCGGTGCGGCGGTCCGTACCGGCGCGGGCCAGGAGTTCGGCGCGCAGCCGCTCGGCGGCGGGGCGGGAGAGCGCCTCCAGGCGCAGTTCGCCGCCGTCGGAGCCGGCCGTTCCGGCGCGCAGCACGGTCACGCCGAAGAGCCGCTGCACGGGGTTGGCCGTGAGGTCGACGTTGCGGACGCGGTGCAGGGGGACAGTGCGGGAGCGCCGGGTGAACAGGCCGGTGCGCAGCTCGAAGGAGTCGGCGGTGACGCGGTATCGGGTACGGAGGCAGGTGACGAGCCCGGCCGCGGTGACGCACGCGAAGACGGCCGCGATGGCGCCGAGCGTGATCCAGGCGCGGGTGTCGAGACGGCCTCCGGTGGCCAGCGCGGTGAGGGCGAGGGAGCCCAGCGGCGCGCCGAGCCAGGAGCAGTGCACGGCGAGGGTGCGGGGGTCGAGGGTGCGCCAGGGGGCGCGGCCGGCGGTCGTTCGGGCGTCTCCGGGCGCCGGCCGGGCGGCGGCGGTCACGCGGCATCTCCCGGTACGAGCTGGGCGGCGGCGCCGACGCGGTCCGCGAGCGCTTCGGCGTCGGCGGCCCGCAGCCCGGCTATCGTCACGTCGCCCGCCGTGGAGGCGGTGGTGACGGTGACGGTGGCGAGCCCGAACAGCTGCTGGAGGGGGCCGCGTACGGTGTCGACGGTCTGCACGCGCGAGAGCGGGGCGATGCGCCGCTTGCGCCGGTACCAGCCGGCGGCCGCGTACACCGCCAGCTCCCCCACCTCCCAGGCGTGCACGCGGTAGCGCCACCGCGGCATGACCCACAGGTAGCCGAGGGCCGGTGCGACGAGGGCGACGAGCAGGAGCGGGCCGAGCCAGGGCAGCGCGCCGGGGAAGAAGAGCAGCGCGGAGGCGAGCAGGGCGGCGGCCGTGAGCAGCGCCGGACCGCTGAAGGTGAGCAGGGCCTGGAGGGTCCACCAGCGGCGGGCGCGCGGGTCGACGCGGTGGCGCGGCGGCCGGAGCACGGCCTGTGGGCGGTGTGGCGGTGTCCGGCGGTGTGGTGGTGTCTGCGCTGCCATCGTCGTCCCCGTAACCTTTCCAAGTCGCTCGTATTGTGTTGCCGACAAGCTATAGCAATACGAATGACTTGCAAAACGACGGAGCGGTGAGAGGACGGCAGACGCGTGCCCAAGCGGGTGGACCACGACGAACGGCGGCGGCAGATCTCCGAGGCGCTGTGGCGGATCGCCGCCACGCGCGGGCTCGACGGCGCGAGCCTGCGCGACGTCGCCGCCGAGGCCGGCATCTCGCTCGGCCGGCTCCAGCACTACTTCACCAGCAAGGACGAGATGTTCGTCTTCGCGCTGGAGTACATCAGCGGCCTCGGCGAACAGCGCATCCGCGAACGCGTCCAGGCGCTGCCCGGCGCCCCCGCGCCGCGCGACATCCTGCGCCACTGCCTGCTGGAGATGCTGCCCCTGGACGACGAGAGCCGCGCCGGGAACCTCGTACAGGTCGCCTACTTCGCGCGCGCCGTGCACGACGAGCGGATGCGCCGCCACGCCCAGGAGGGCGTCCCGGCGCTACGGGACTTCTTCGCCGCCCAGGTGCGGCACGCCGTGGAGCGCGGCGAGGTCTCCCCCGAGCGCGACCCGCAGGACGAGGCCATGCTGCTGATCGGGCTGGCCGACGGCCTCACGAGCTTCGCCCTGCTGGACGTGTACGCCCCCGCCGAGGCGCTGCGGCTGATCGACCGGCACCTGGCGGGGCTCTTCTCCTACAACTCCTCGCCGCGCAGCAACGGTTACAACTCCTCGCCGCGCAGCAGCGGTTCGAAGCGCTCGTAGGCGTCGAGGTCACGGAAGTGCCGGGCGTAGAGGTCGGCGTCGTGGCTGAGGTCCTCGTCCAGCACCGCGGCGACGTCGACGACGGCCCGCAGCCGCCAGCAGATCATCTCGCCGCGTTCGTTGAGGAAGGCCGCCTCGGCGCCGCGGCCGCGCTCCTCGGCGCGGAGCCGCGCCGTCGCCTCGTCCGGGGCGTGGATGAGCGCCACGTCCTCCCGGTACAGCGGCCGGCGGCCGGGGACGACGGCGGCCGACTCCATCAAAATGATCGCCACGTACATGGCGTGAGGGTCTCACGGGCGCGGCGAGGGAGCGCCCCTCACGTTCGCCGCGCCGCGCGATTGCGGCCGCCCGGGCCGCGGGTCAAGGCGCGCGCCAGTTCATCCAGCGCGTCCATCAGCAGCTCGGAACCGCGCACCGCGACGCCCTCGTCGCCCACCCGCGCCCGCCACTTGGCGAGCACCTCGCGCGGCTGCGACCAGTCCAGTTCCCGGCGCTCCCGGACGGCCGCGACGGCGTCCGGCAGCGCTGCGCGCAACGCCTCGACGAACTGCGCGGCGTCGTCGTTCGGTTCGGCGTCCTTGTCCGGCAGATGCGCCTCCATGAGCATCGTCACCCGGCCCATGGTGGTCAGCGCGGTCTCCGCCGAGCGCTCGGCGGAGCGCGAGAGCCCCCGGTGCCGTACGGGCTCCTTCTCGGCGCGGGCCGCGATCTGCTCCCAGGCGGCGCGGGCCGCGCGGGTGTCGAGCAGCGACTCCCGCACGCGGCGCGGCGGGCGGGCGGCGGGCTGCGCGAAGAGGCTGAGCACGGCGACGCTGTAGCGGCCGCTCGCCTCCAGCCATTCGGCGAGCCGGTCGCGCAGCCGGGGCGTCTCCCAGGCGGGGAAGAGCGCGTACGCGATCAGCGCGAGCACGCCGCCGAGCAGGGTCAGCGCCACGCGGGAGAGGACGGTCTGGGACCACTCGGTGCCCGCGATGCCGAGCAGGAAGACGACGTAGGCGCTGATGCACGCCGACAGGACGATGTAGCCGGTGCGCAGCAGCAGGTACTGGAGGGTCACGCTGAGCACGGCGAACACCGCGCACACGTACATTCCGGGGTGGACGAGCGCCATCACCGCGCCGCCGATCAGCACGCCCACGAGGGTGCCCATGAAGCGCGCGACGCCTCGCGAGTAGGTCTGCGCGAAGTCGGGGCGCATCACCATGACGGAGGCCATCGGCGCCCAGTAGCCGTGCCCCAGCGGCAGGTTGTGGCCCACGACGTAGCCGACGGAGGCGACGGCCGAGACCCGTACGGCGTGCCGGGCGACGGGCGAGGTCCAGCGGGCCTCGCGGCGCAGCGCCCGCAGCGCGACCGGTACGAACCCGGTCATCGTGGTCCGCCGCAGATGGCGCCGCCCCCCTTCGCCGACCGCGGGGGCGGCGACCTCGACCGGGCCGTCGGTGGAGTCCACGACGTCGCCGAGGAGGGCGATGAGCCGCAGCGCGCTGCGGCGGGCCGCGCCGTGCAGCACCGGCCCGGACTCGGGCACCTCCAGGACCGCCATCGCCTCGGCCGGCAGCCGCAGCGGCTTGCCCCACCGGATCGCGTGCGCGACCGCGTCCAGTACGGTCCCGGCGGCGCCCAGCAGGTCGCGGGCCCGGTCGCGTTCGGGCCCCTCGGCGGGCGCGCCCACCACGGGGTCGGCGAGCGAGGCGAGCACCGGCCGGACGCGCTCGGCCAGCCCCCGGTAGCCGCTCAACTGCTGGGGCCGCCGCTTGGCCTGACGAGGCGTCACAGCGGCGGCGCTGCGGGCGTCCATCAGCGGCTGCGGGTCGAAGGGGGCGACCGGGTCATGGCGGAGCCGGCGTGCGTAGTCGGCCTCGGCCGCCAGCGCGTCGGCGAGCGCGTCGCGCTGGATGCCCCAGGGTCTTATCGGGAACAGCACGATGAGCGCCGCCTGGACCAGGCCGCCGCAGGCGATCACGCCCGCGTGCTGGAGCGCGCCGAGAATCGAGGTCGGCAGCGTGACGGTGACCAGCATGACCGCGACCATCTGCGAGGCGACCAGCCCGGAGACCGGGCCGACGGCCCACGCCATGCCGGCCAGCAGCGTCCAGACGGCGAGCAGCACCGCGAACCCCACGGGGTGCGCCGCGACCAGATAGCCGAGGAACGTGCTGATCGCGAGCCCGGCCGCGACCGCGAGGGCGAGCACGGGGCGCGGCCGCCAGCTGCGCTGGAAGGTGGCGATGCCGGCCGAGAACGCGCCGAAGGCGGAGGAGACGGCGAGCGTCGGCGAGGCGAGCCACAGGGCGCCGCCGATGACGATCGCGACGCCGCACGCGCCGCGAATGGCGACGAGCGGCTCCAGCCTGGTCCGTTCGATCGTGAGCCCGCTGCGGGCCGTCTCCTTCAGTGCGCTGGACCAGGTCATGATCCGAGAATACGGGTCCGGCCCAGGTCAAACGGAATCATCACGTCCACATCACGGGTCACGCACGTCCCGCCCACAGGGACCGCTGGGGCCGCTGGGGCCGTCTGGGACCGCTGGGGCCGCACACATCACTCTCGTCCGCCTCATCCGACTCACCCGGGCGCCGGACCGGCGTCCGGCAGCACCCCCGCCTCGTCCGCCGTCGCCGCCGACTCCCAGACCGTCTGGAACGCCAGGCGCAGGCAGCCGCCCAGCGCCGGGTGCTCGATGTAGAGCGTGGTGGAGGAGGCGGCGCCCGCCACCGGGTCGGGCATGTCGCAGAGCACCAGGGAGCCGTCGGCGATGATCAGCTTCAGCGGCAGCTCGGCGGCGAACCGTGCCTCCTCCCCGGCCGCGGCGAAGCTCCGTACGTTCGCGAGCACCGCGGCGTCGGCGAGCGCGCCGGTGGTGTAGACGGCGCGCACGGTGCCGCCCGCCCGGCGCAGCCGCCGGACCGCCTTGATGCCCTCGGCGTTCTTGATGCCCTCGGCGTCCTCGGCGGAGGCCAGCAGCGGCGGGCGGCAGAAGCTGAGGAGTTCGCGGCGAGCCTGGCGCTGGATGCCGGCGAACCGTTCGGCGATGGCCTTCGGGTCGCGGAGCACGTCGATGTAGTCGAGCGGGTCGGTGCGCGTGCGCCCGTCCGACCAGATCGGCTGGAGCGCCGCGGCCAGCCCCTCCGACACCCGCTCCAGCCGTTCCAGGGACTCGCGCTGAACCGCCATCAGCCGGGTCAGCGCCAGCTCGGGCGTGACGGCGGAGAACGTGGCCACCCGCCCCGGGCTCGTACTGGCGAGCCGCCGCCGGACCAGCGCGTCCAGCACGTCGTAGACCCGCTGGCGCGGCACGTCCGCCGCGCGGGCGACCTCCGCCGCGGTGTACGACTCGCGCGCGACCAGGGCGAGATAGACCCTCGCCTCGTACCGCGCCAGGCCGAGCGCGACCAGGTCGCCGACCGATCCCTCGTCCAACTCCATGACAGGACAAGGTATATGCCGAACGTTGCCTCGGGAGGGAAAGGCTTTGCCATAGTCCGGTAGCCCCTTGGGGCAGGTTTTCACTATTTTCAACGGGAGCCACCACTGAACGGGGTGGCACCCCCAGTGAACGTGCGCCAACCAAGGATCCGAGGGCGGCAGAGGAAATTCATCTTGTCATGCACTTGACATTTTGGAGATTCCACGCCAGGGCCGCCCACCGGACACCCCCCACCCCCCGGAGGGCAGTTCATTGCAAGAGAAGCGAGAGAAGCGAGAGAACCGCGTGAGAGCACTGGTGCGCCGCGGCGCACCGGCACTGCTGTCGGCAGCGGCCCTGGTCACCGGCGGCATGGTCGCCGCCACCCCGTCGTCCGCCGCGCCCGCGGGCGCGGCGCAGGACGCGACCCCCGCCGCCGTGCACACGCACCGGCTCTGCTCGGAGCCCAAACACCCCGGCGACATGGCGTGCAACGCCGTGGAGCGCACCGACGTGAAGCAGCACCGGGCGCTCGGCGCCAACGCCGCTCCGTCCGGCTTCGGGCCGAGCGATCTGCGCAGCGCGTACAACCTGCCCAAGTCGGGCGGTTCGAACGCGACGGTGGCGATCATCGACGCCCAGGACGACCCCAAGGCCGAGTCCGACCTGGCCGCGTACCGCAAGCAGTACGGGCTGCCCGCCTGCACCACCGCCAACGGCTGCTTCAAGAAGGTCGACCAGAACGGCGGCAAGAACTACCCGACGCCCGACGCCGGCTGGGCCGGCGAGATATCCCTCGACGTCGACATGGTCAGCGCGACCTGCCCCTCCTGCCACATCCTGCTGGTCGAGGCCAAGAGCGCGAGCATGGACGACCTGGGCGCGGCCGTGAACCAGGCGGTCAAGATGGGCGCCAAGTACGTCTCCAACAGCTACGGCGGCGGCGAGGACTCCACCGACCCGGCCTCCGACGCCAAGTACTTCAAGCACCCGGGCGTCGCCATCACCGTCAGCTCCGGCGACAGCGGCTACGGCGTCGAGTACCCGGCGTCCTCGCAGTACGTGACCGCCGTCGGCGGCACCTCGCTCAAGCACAGCGGCGGCGGCTCGCGCGGCTGGTCCGAGTCCGCGTGGGGCTCCTCCTTCGGCGGCCAGGGCGCGGGCTCCGGCTGCTCGAAGTACGGCAAGAAGCCGTCGTGGCAGAAGGACGACGGCTGCGCCAAGCGCTCCGTCTCCGACGTCTCCGCGGTCGCCGACCCGGCCACCGGCGTCGCCGTCTACAACACCTACCAGGCCAGCGGCTGGAACGTCTTCGGCGGCACCAGCGCCTCCGCCCCGATCATCGCCTCGGTCTACGCCCTCGCGGGCGCCCCGGGCTCGGGCGACACCCCGGCCTCGTACGCCTACGCGCACGCCAAGTCCCTCAACGACGTGACCACCGGCTCCAACGGCTCCTGCACCCCCGACTACCTGTGCAAGGCAGGCAAGGGCTACGACGGCCCCACCGGCCTCGGCACCCCGAACGGCACGGCGGCCTTCAAGAAGTGACCGCCTGAGCACCGTCACGGGCCCGGACCGATGCCGATCGGTCCGGGCCCGTCCGCAAGTCAGCACGTATCCGTGTGCACGTCGCGAACCGAACCGCATGCCGTCGAGGACAGCCCAACGGCCGGCCTTACTCCCGGCACAGGTCTGACATCGGATGTCGAGGGTCAGGCCGTAGACAGCGGGGGAAGCATCCCGGGTTCCCCCTTGAGGAAGGATTGCGGCACATCGCGCTCAGACAGCGATTCCCAGTTCGGTGCGGGTGCGGTGGACGAACTCACGGACGGCCGGCTCCCTGCGCCAGGGAGCCAGCGCGGTGTTGAATTCGCGGACATAGTCCTTGGCCCGGGAGGACTGGACGCGGGCGAGAATGTCCACGGACCGGTTGCCGAGTTCCAGCCCGTGGTCGAGGTCGCGGGCCTGGAGGTGAGCGGATCCGGCGATGGCGAGCCGCATCCCGACGGAGCGGGTGAACACGCCCGGCCGCATCGCGGCGGCCCGCTGATTCCAGCCGAGGGCGGCCTTGGGATTCTTCAGGTCCCGGAAGACTTCGGCGGCGTCCGCCGAGAGGCGGGCATGATGGTAGAAGTCGATCCAGGCAGGTTCGTCGCCGCTGTCGTCCTGTGCCTGACCCAGCAGGTCCTCGGAATGCTTCAGGGCCTGTGAAGCTGCCCTGGAATCGTTCCCGCGGGCATGCGCGCGGGCCTCGATCAGCTTGGCGAACGCCAACACCCGTGGCACGGTCTGGCCCTTGGACCGCTCAAAGGCGCCTTGGGCTATGTCCACGGCCTCGGGCACGAAGCCCCGCATCAACGTCTGCATGGCCATGGTGGTCAGCACATAGCAGCCCAACTGCACATCCCCTCCCGCACGCGCGAGGCGGAGGCCTTGGACGAAGTGCCGCTGGGCGGCACTGTGCGCGCCCACGTCGAAGGCCGTCCACCCGGCGAGTCGGGACAACTCCGCAGTGACGGAAAATAGCTCGCGGCCAATCCGGCTGGAGAAACTGCCCTTGAGCAGCGGGCCCGCGCGGCGGTCGAGACAGTCGTTGACAGAGTTGGCCTGCCAGTTCCCGCCGCCGTATTTGGAGTCCCAGCGGCGAGCGCCGTCGGCCGCCTCGCGCAGTTCGTCGAGGTCGGCACGGCCGACCCGCTGGCCGCCCTTGTGGTCGGCGGCCTCGTCGGCGGGGGCAACGAGCCATCTGGTGACGGGCGTGGTGAAAGCCGAGGCGGCGAAGCCGGATCCGGCCAGAAAGTCGCGGCGGTTCACGGAGCTCCAGAACGAAGTGGCGATACGGACAGCGTCGACGGGTTCTCGCGGGAAATCCAACCCCACATCTGCGTCGATCGCCTCCGCCTCGCCCATGCCGATCTCGCTCAAGTCGACGGACCGGCCGAGCCTCTCTCCGATGGCTTGCGACAACAGCTTGGGGACCGGCCATTTTGGCGTCATCCCACGCCTGCACCAGTTCGCCACGGATGTGTGTGAGTAGTCGGTCTCCATCCCGGCTCGGTGGGCCAATTGGTTGATGCGCAGCGCCAGGGACTTATGGCTCGCGCCGCAGGCTTCGACAAGCCGGACCAGATCAGTGTTGGGCGGACGGGTGCGGCGAGTGGTCAATGCCACGACCTTCTCCCTTGCCGGTGACCGGACCACAAACGACTCGAATTGAAGGTCGAGCACGAGCATCCGTACTAGGTGGAGTACAAGGTTCGCGCTCAGTGGTGACGAATAGTCCTAAGTGTTCCGCATGTTGGGGCACCGAGGATATTGCCTCGCCAGCTCGTGGAGAACCACGTCTGCGAGTTGTGAGCCCCCTTGTGGACCCTCCCAGCTCTGCATCTGAGCGGCCATGATGAGAATCCAGGCCGCTGGCGGAACTGGATGGATCTCCTTCCGGCACTACCGTCGCCAGGGCACCACATTCAGGGGTGAACCAGATATGCACGGAACCGGTGACCGATACGGGCAGTCACTCCGCCGTGAACTCGTACTGCAACTCGTGGAGGTGGCCGGCCATCACCATGACCGTGGCTTCGATGGGCCGCTCGTCGTCGCTGTAGACGACGCGCAGCGCGCGCAGCACGGGCAGCCCGCCGGGAAGCTTGAGGGCGCGGTACTGCTCCTGGGTGGGAATGCGCGCGGAGACACGGTCCACGCTCAGACGCGGCGGGAAGCCGAGTTCGGCGAGGAGTACGGGCGTGCCGCCCTTGATGCGGCGCTTCTCCGTGATGGCCGTTCCCCGGGCCAGGGACAACGGGTAGTAGGACGAGACCAGTACTACCGGCTCGTCATCGATGGAGAGGAGCTGGTGCCGCAGCAGAGCCGTCTCGCCGTCGACGAGGTTCAGGGCGTCCGCGACATCGGCGGGAGGCTGGGTTTCCGTCACGTCCAGCAGAGTGCTGCGCGCCGCCCTCGCACCGTGTTTCGTGGCCTCGGTGAGCCAGCGGTAGGCCGCCCCCGCACCCGCCGGAGCCATGTAGGAGGCGGGACGCATGGTCCGTTGCCGGTGTTCGCGTACGGTGACGGCCGCTCCGGCACGCCCGATGACGAGTCGCTCGTCCTTCAGCAGTTGCAGCGCCTTCTGGATGGTGGCGTTGGAGGCGTCGAACCTCGCCTTGAGCTGGACCGTGGAGGGCAGCTTGACTCCGGGAGGCAGGTCGCCGCACATGATCTCGTCCCGGAGATCGGAAGCGATCCGCTCGTGCAGCGAGCGCCGGTCGGGGAAACCTGTGTCGGTAGGCATGGTCATCCGATCCTGATCTCGTAGCGCAGCCGTTGCCGGTGGGCCGGCATCACCATCAAGTCGGCCTGGATCGGCCGGTCGTCCCCGTCCAGCGTGACCCTGCTCAGCCGGAGAACCGGCTCGTCCCGGCCCAGGCGGAGGGCTTCATGCTCGTCGGCGGTGGGCATGCGCGCGGTGACGTCTTCCCGGACTCGTACGCCGACGTGCCCGAGCTCGGCGAGGTGGGTTACGGCCCCGCCGGGGATCTTCCCTTTCCCCGCGAGCCGCGTACCGCGAGCGATGCTCGTCGGGTAGTGGGTGTCAGTCAGCTCGCAGGGTTCTCCGTCGAGTTGGATGACGCGGCGGCGCACGACCGCCGCGTCTCCGACAGCCACGCCGAGGAGGTCGGCCACTTCCTCCGATGCCGGCACTTCGCCGGCGTGCGTGATGCGCTGACCGCCTCTGCCCCCTCGGGCGGCGGCCTCCGCACCCCAGGCATCGGACTGCCCCTCCCGCCGCGGTGTCAGGTACGGCATCGAGGTGCTGACCCACGTGCTGTCGCTCACGGCGTCCTCCTGCGGGGCTGGGCGGCTTCGACCTTGCTGCTTTACACGATAAGCGACTCACTCAAGGTGACCACCCCTATCTTACCTTGCCGCTTTTCGCGAATAGCGATACGTTGCTCATGCTCACACAGCCCAGGATCAAGGCGGTGGTTCACCGTGCCCCTGTCACGGCAACGACGTTTCCCTCGCTCACGCGTCTCTGTGGGTGCCGCCCGCGACTTCGCCATAGCAACGCTCACGGAGTGGGGCATCGCCGACCGGCGAGACGACGTGCGGCTCTGCGTTTCCGAACTCGCCACCAACGCTCGTGCGCCATGAGGCGCTCTGTTGTATCCCCGGTCCAACCGGGAGGAACTGGAGGGAAGTTCTTGGGTCCGATGGCTTACCTGGGTCCGAAAGGCGAAGGGGACAATAGCATGCCAGGAAATCAACGAT
>NZ_JBFAIS010000025.1:0-130115 GCF_040654795.1 Streptomyces sp. NPDC050617
GCCACCCCCTTTTTCTGGGGGGGTTGGTTGTTTTCCCCCGGTGCGCCCTGCCCCCCCCGGCCCCCCCCCCCCCCCCGGGGGGGGGGGGCCCCCCCCCCCCCCCCCGGCGATTGAGGGCAGAGCGGCCAAGACCACAGCCACCGGCCCGAGCGACGTCCCATCAAGCCCGCCCGGCGATTGAGGGCGAAGACCAGCACGTCACACGCACCGCAGCCCCCTCCAAGCCCGCCCGGCGATTGAGGGCAAGGGGCCGGCGCAGGCCGGCAGCAGGGGCAGCAGCCTGCGGACTCAGCAGCCGAGCAGCCGGCTCCCCAGGTACGCCTCGATCTGGTCGAGCGACACCCGCTCCTGCTTCATCGTGTCGCGCTCGCGCACCGTCACCGCGTTGTCGTCGAGCGTGTCGAAGTCCACCGTCACGCAGAACGGCGTACCGATCTCGTCCTGGCGGCGGTAGCGCCGCCCAATGGCCCCGGCGTCGTCGAACTCGATGTTCCAGTTGCGGCGCAGGTCGGTCGCCAGACCCTTGGCCTTCGGGGAGAGCTGCGGGTTGCGGGACAGCGGCAGGACGGCGACCTTGACCGGCGCGAGGCGCGGGTCGAGCCGCATCACGGTGCGCTTCTCCATGACGCCCTTGGCGTTGGGCGCCTCGTCCTCGTTGTACGCGTCGAGCATGAAGGCGAGCATGGCGCGGTTGAGGCCGGCCGCCGGCTCGATGACGTACGGGAACCAGCGCTCGCCGGCCTCCTGGTCGAAGAACGAGAGGTCCTGGCCGGAGCCCTTGGAGTGCGCCTTGAGGTCGAAGTCGGTGCGGTTGGCGACGCCTTCGAGCTCGGAGTACTCGGTGCCGCCGAAGTTGAAGCGGTACTCGATGTCAACGGTGCGCTTGGAGTAGTGGGAGAGCTTCTCGGCGGCGTGCTCGTACCACCGCATGTTCTCCTCGCGCAGGCCGAGGCCGGTGTACCAGTTCCAGCGCTGCTCCATCCAGTACTCGTGCCACTGCTCGTCCTCGCCGGGCTTGACGAAGAACTCCATCTCCATCTGCTCGAACTCGCGGGTGCGGAAGATGAAGTTGCCCGGCGTGATCTCGTTGCGGAACGATTTGCCGGTCTGCGCGATGCCGAACGGCGGCTTCTTGCGCGAAGTCTGCTGCACCTGGGCGAAGTTGGTGAAGATGCCCTGGGCGGTCTCGGGGCGCAGGTAGGTGACGGCGCCGGAGTCCTGGGTCGGGCCGAGGTGGGTGGCCAGCAGGCCGGAGAACTGCTTGGGCTCGGTGAAGCTGCCCTTGTTGCCGCAGTGCGGGCAGTTGATGTCGGCCAGGCCGTTGGCGGGCGCCTTGCCGTGCTTGGCCTCGTACGCCTCCTCCAGGTGGTCCGCGCGGAACCGCTTGTGGCAGGAGGTGCACTCGGTGAGCGGGTCGGTGAACGTGGCGACGTGGCCCGACGCCTCCCAGACCTCGCGGGCCAGGATCACCGACGAGTCGAGACCGACGACGTCGTCGCGCGAGGTGACCATGGAGCGCCACCACTGGCGCTTGATGTTCTCCTTGAGCTCGACGCCGAGGGGTCCGTAATCCCAGGCGGCGCGCTGGCCGCCGTAGATCTCACTGCACGGGTACACGAAGCCACGGCGCTTGCTCAGGCTGACGATGGTGTCGATCTTGTCGGCGGCCACGGTGCTCTCTTCATTGCGACGACGGATATCGGATGGGGCGGCGCGTAGCGCCTCGTTGGGGGGTGGCGATCGGGAGACGGGCGGGCGAATGCTTCAGGTTACCGGCGGCTCCACCCCCCTAATCAAATCGGTTCCGCGCCCCTCTGACGCGACCTGGCTCACACCCCGCGCTGTTGACAATCATTTCCATTTTTGTTGAAAATGAGTGTCATGAACGTACGCCGCACCGGCTCCACCCGAATACCCGCTGTCACCGTCGCCGCCGTCGCCGCGGCCGGCCTCCTCACGCTCTCCGCCTGCTCCTCCTCGGACACCGCGGCCAAGAGCAAGGACGGAAAACTGAACGTCACGGCGTCGTTCTACCCGATGGAATTCCTCGCCCAGCAGATCGGCGGGGACCACGTCAACGTCACGGACCTGACCAAGCCGGGCGTCGAGCCGCACGACCTGGAGCTCACCCCGAAGCAGACCGCCGCCCTCGGCGAGTCCGGCGCGATCGTCTACCTGAAGGGCCTCCAGCCCTCCGTGGACGACGCCGTCAAGCAGTCCGGCGTGAAGCACGTGGCCGACGCCGCCTCCCTCACCCACCTCGAAGAGCACGGCACCGAGGTCGACGGGCACCACCACACCACCAAGGACAACGGCACCGCCCACAGCGGCGAGGACGAGCACGAGCACGGCGGCCATGACCACGGCCACAGCGCCGCCGCCGACCCGCACATCTGGCTCGACCCCGTGAAGTACGCCGAGGTCGCCAAAGGCGTGAACAAGACCCTCGCCGAGGCCGACCCCGACCACAAGGCCGACTACCAGAAGAACACCGACGCCCTGGTCAAGAAGCTCGGCGACCTCGACGCCTCGTACCGCGACGGGCTCAAGAACCGCGCCTCCGAAACCTTCATCACCACCCACGCCGCCTTCGGCTACCTCGCCGAGCGGTACGGGCTCGTCGAGGAGGCCATCGGCGGCATCGACCCCGAGGCCGAGCCCAGCGCCGCCCGCGTCAAGGACCTGCATAAACTCGCCAAGGACCACGGCGTCAGCACCGTCTTCTTCGAAACCCTCGCCAGCCCCGCCACCGCCAAGACGCTGGCAAGCGACCTGAAGCTGAAGACCGACGTGCTCGACCCGCTCGAAGGCATCACGGACAAGTCCAAGGGCCACGACTACTTCGAGGTGATGACGTCCAACCTCAAGGCCCTGCAGAAGGCCCTCGGCACCAAGTGAGCCGGGCCCACCCGACGGAGGAAACCATGGAACCGCAACCGCCCGAACCGGTCGTCTCGCTGCGCGGCGCCACCGCCTCGCTGGGCTCGCGCCCCGTGCTGCGCGGCATCGACCTGACCGTGCGGCGCGGCGAGGTGGTGGCACTGCTCGGCGCCAACGGCTCCGGCAAGTCCACCGCCGTACGGTCCGTCGTGGGCCAGGTCCCGCTCTCCGCCGGCGAGCTGGAGCTCTTCGGCACCCCGCGGCGCGCCTTCAAGGACTGGGCGCGGATCGGGTACGTACCGCAGCGCACCACCGCCGCCAGCGGGGTGCCCGCGACCGTGCGCGAGGTCGTCTCGGCCGGCCGGCTGGCCCGTACGAAACTGGGTTGGCCGCGCCGGGCGGACCGGGAGGCCGTCGTACGCGCCCTGGAGCTGGTCGGCATGGCCGACCGGATCAAGGACCCGGTGGCGGCGCTCTCCGGCGGCCAGCACCAGCGGGTGCTCATAGCCCGCGCGCTGGCCGCCGAGCCCGAGCTGCTGATCATGGACGAGCCGATGGCCGGCGTCGACCTCGCCAACCAGGCCGTCCTCGCGGACGCCGTGCGCGACCAGGTCGCCGCGGGCACCACCGTCCTGCTCGTCCTGCACGAACTCGGCCCCCTGGAGCCGCTGATCGACCGCGCCGTCGTGCTGCGCGACGGCTGCGTCGTACACGACGGCCCGCCGCCCGAGGCCGTCGGCCAGCACGCGCTGCCCGGCCACGACCACGTACACCCGCACGCCGACCCGGCTGCCGAACCGATCCGGACAGGGCTGCTGACCTGATGGAAATCCTCGACCTCGCCTTCATGCAGCGCGCGCTGCTCGCCGCCCTCCTGGTCGGCGTCACCGCCCCCGCCATCGGCATCTACCTCGTCCAGCGCCGCCAGGCGCTGATGGGCGACGGCATCGGGCACGTCGCCCTGACCGGCGTCGGCCTCGGCTTCCTCCTCAACACCAGCCCGGTGTGGATGGCCACCGCCGTCTCGGTGGCGGGCGCGGTCGCGATGGAGCTGATCCGCTGGTTCGGCCGGACCCGCGGCGACCTCGCGCTGTCGATGCTCTTCTACGGGGGCATGGCGGGCGGCGTGATGCTGATGAGCCTCTCCGCCAACGGCTCCAACGCCAACCTCATGACGTATCTCTTCGGCTCGATCGTCACGGTCTCGCCCTCCGACATCACCACGATGTGCGTACTGGCCGCCTTCGTCGTCCTGGTCACGCTCGGGCTGCGGCGGCAGCTGTTCGCGGTCTGCCAGGACGAGGAGTTCGCCCGCGTCACCGGGCTGCCGGTGCGGCTGCTGAACCTGCTGATCGCGGTGACCGCCGCGGTCACCGTCACCGTCGCGATGCGCGCTGTCGGCCTGCTGCTGGTCAGCGCCCTGATGGTGATACCGGTCGCCGCCGCGCAGCAGATCGCGCGGAGCTTCGCGACCACCTTCGCGATGGCCGCCGCCCTCGGCGTCCTGGTCTCCCTCGCCGGCACCACGACCTCGTACTACGCGGACGTGCCGGCCGGCGCGACCATCGTGCTGATGGCGATCGTGCTGTTCGTCGTGTTCACCGCGCTCGCCGCGCCGCTGGCGAGGAGGCGCGCGAAGGGCGCCGCGGCGGACGGCGAGCGGTGCACGCTGGAGGTGCCGGAGGCGCGTACGCCGACGGACGACGTACGGGTCTAGGTCGTACGCCGCCCATTACGGCACCGGGGGGAGCGCTCCCGCCCGCTCCCGCCCCCCGAACCCCGTCCAGCGCCCTGGGGATATCCCCCGGGGCGCTGCCGCACCTGGCACAATTGGCCGGGTCACTCGTGACGACGGGCATGCAGGCGAGCAGGAGGAGGCAACTGTGGTGACCGCTGGTCCACCGGTACGCGGCCGATCCACCAGGCAGCGAGCCGCCGTCTCGGCGGCGCTCGATCAGGTGGACGAGTTCCGCAGCGCGCAAGAACTCCACGACATGCTCAAACACCGCGGCGACTCGGTCGGCCTGACCACCGTCTACCGCACCCTCCAGTCCCTCGCCGACGCCGGCGAGGTCGACGTGCTCCGCACCAGCGAGGGCGAGGCGGTCTACCGCCGCTGCTCCAGCGGCCACCACCACCATCTGGTGTGCCGGGTCTGCGGCAAGGCGGTCGAGGTCGAGGGGCCCGCCGTCGAGAAGTGGGCGGACTCGATCGCGACCGAGCACGGCTTCGTGGACGTCGCCCACACCGTCGAGATCTTCGGCACCTGCGACGACTGCTCGAAGCGGTAGCCGCAGGACCGTTCGCCTCCCGGCGCCGGACGGGCGCCGGGTCAGCCGGCCGAGGCCGGCTTCTCCGCGTCATCCGCCCCCGCCAAGGGCTCCGCGGCGCCGAACCGACGGTCGCGCTGCGCGTACTCCAGGCAGGCGCGCCAGAGGTCCCGGCGGTCGAAATCGGGCCAGAGCACGTCCTGGAAGACCATCTCCGCGTACGCGCTCTGCCAGATCAGATAGTTCGAGGTGCGCTGCTCCCCGGAGGGGCGCACGAAGAGGTCCACGTCCGGCATGTCCGGGTAGTACATGTACTTGGCGAAGGTCTTCTCATTGACCTTCGACGGGTCGAGCCGCCCCGCCTTGACATCCGCTGCCATCGCCGCCGCCGCGTCCGCGATCTCCGCCCGGCCGCCGTAGTTGACGCAGAAGTACATCGTCATGGCGTCGTTGTCCTTGGTCTGCTCCTGCGCGACCTGGAGCTCCTGGACGACGGACTTCCACAGCTTCGGCATCCGCCCGGTCCAGCGCACCCGGATGCCCATCTCGTCCATCTCGTCGCGGCGGCGGCGGATGACATCGCGGTTGAAGTTCATCAGGAAGCGCACCTCCTCGGGCGAGCGCTTCCAGTTCTCGGTGGAGAAGGCGTACAGGGAGAGGTTCTTGACGCCCAGCTCCAGGCAGCCCTTGAGCACATCGAGGACGACGCCCTCGCCGACCTTGTGGCCCTCCGTGCGCGGCAGCCCGCGCTCCTTGGCCCACCGGCCGTTGCCGTCCATGACGACCGCCACGTGGTTCGGCACCAGCTCACCGGGGATCTTCGGCGGCCGGGCGCCGGAGGGGTGCGGTTCCGGCGTCAGGTATTCGCGTCGGGAACGGCCCAGAATCCCGCGTCGTGCCATGCGTGCCACTTCTCCTAGGTTCGGTAGCTGGTACTGCTACTTCTCGACGTACCGGAGCGAACGCAGACCCCGCTCCAGATGCCAGTGCAGATACGCCGCCACCAGCCCGCTGCCCTCCCTGGCATGCCGCGCCTCGCAGGCGTCGGCCGTCCCCCAGTCCCCCGTCAGCAGCGCGCCGAGCAGCGCGATCGACTCAGAGGAGGGTACGACGCTTCCGGGCACCCGGCACTCCCCGCAGATCACACCCCCCGCGGCGACCGAGAAGAACCGGTTGGGACCAGGCATTCCGCACTTCGCGCACGCCTCGAAGCTGGGCGCGTAGCCGTTCACGGCCAGCGAGCGCAGCAGAAAAGCGTCGAGGATCAGATGCGGCTCGTGCTCCCCCGAGGCCAGGGTCCGCAGCCCCCCGACGAGCAGCAGATACTGCTGCACCGCCGGCTCGCCCTCATGATCGGTGAACCGCTCGGCGGTCTCCAGCATGGCCGTGCCGGCGGTGTAGCGCGCGTAGTCGGTGACGATCGGGCCACCGTACGGAGCGATGGTCTCGCTCTGCGTACACAGCGGCAGCCCGCGCCCCAGCAGCTCCGCCCCCCGCGCGAAGAACTGCACATCAACGTGCGAGAACGGCTCCAGCCGCGCCCCGAACTTCGACTTCGTCCGCCGCACCCCCCGCGCCACGGCCCGCACCCGCCCGTGCCCGCGCGTCAGCAGCGTAATGATCCGATCCGCTTCCCCGAGCTTCTGGGTGCGCAGCACAATGCCGTCGTCGCGGAACAGACTCATGCCGTTCATTGTCCCGCATACCGAAGCCCACCGTGCGCGGGCCTGGTCACGGCCTCGGGGAAGCGAGCGCTCCGGCTTTTACGTGCTGGAGGAGGGTTCGCAGGTGGGCGGGGGTGGCGGTGAGGGTGACGCCGGGGGCGTCGCTTTCACGGAGGAGAACGGTGCCTACAGCCTGCGCGGCGAGCTCTACGCAGTTCCCCTCGGCGTCCGTCGAGTGGGAGGACTTCTGCCACCGCGTTTCGGACATCCCCATGCCTTCAGAGTCGGCGTGCGATGGCGTGCATGAATTCACGCGTGTCCTCGGGGGTCAGCGCGTCGAGCTGCACCGTGTCCAACAGCGGCACCGGCCCGGTGACATACGTGGGGGAACTTCCCGCGTTCGGAAACCCGCCCGCGGAGAACGGAATGACGCGCACGGTCGCATTGTCCCGATCCGGCGCTTCGAGGACATACTCCAACTACCGCCGGGCCACCTTGCGGCGGATCTCCCCGGTCCAGCACGTCCCGGCGCTTCAGCCGATGCGACAGCCTGACCCGGAGCTGGACCGGGATGGGTTCGGGCTCGGCGGTGGAGAGCACGGCCTTCGCATAGTCCTCGGTCTGGAGGAGCCTGGGAATGTGCACGATCTGCACCGAGCGCAGCCCGACCGCGTGGTGTTCGAGTTCTGCCAGGTCGAGGGCGTTGGCGGCCGGCTTCCCCCGGTAGTCCTCCCACCACCCGTGGCCGCGTTTTACAGCCATGACCACGAGCTGATCGACGTACGCCTGGTCACCACATGAGTAGATGGCAGCGAGAGTGCGAACACGTTCCTCGCTCACGCCAAATCGACCAGCTTCCATGTTGCTGATCCGCGTCCGGTTCACGCCCAACTGCTCGGCGGCGTGAGCCACGTTCACCCCAGCGTGTTCGCGCATCTTCCGCAGCTCTGCGCCAAGGCGTCGCTGCCTCGCGGTCGGGGCCGCTCTGGTCGGCATGGCGCCTCCCCCTCACTTCGCCACACAGGTGCCCGTTGGAGAATCTGAGCGCGGAGTCGACGGACGAGGGTGCAGAGACATGCGGACGCCCCGGGGAAACCTGCCCTCGTCTCCTACGCGGCAGGCCGCGGAGGCTCTGGGCGTCGCCCCGGAGACACTCCGCGGATGGGCAGCACAGGGGAACGTGGCGAAGCATCCGGGCCCGACGGCCAACACTGTGCGGGTAGATCTGAGGGGAGTGCAGGACGTAGCAGAGCCGGCGTCTCGTCGGTGCGTGATCCAGATCCTGGCAGGTTGCGCCGCAGCCGAGTCGACATCTGTCTGGCTCACGGTAATCCATGCCAAAGAGGCCAATATCCGGCCCCGCTTCCTCCTGCGTAGAGGTACGTCACCGCACGAACATTTAAATCTGAGGTTCTTCAGAATGCACTGCCAAGAGGAGGAAGAGCTGGTTATACTCGTACTGGAATCAGCATGAATCAGGGGAGCGCATTGGCTAATCTTCTCAGTCAGCAGAAAATGGATATTGAGATCCAATTCTATTCGTTTGCGCTGCAGGAGGCAGACGATGGAATCGTCCCATCTCCATTCCCGGAGGGGCTGACATCGGAAGGATTTCTTTCCTTCCATGAGCGAAGGGTGGACATCAGGAGCGGTGGCCACACGCACACGGCTTCACTAGTCGCCGAGGTGTGGAGCGCTGATCCTTGCGAGGAGGATGGCAAAAATTGGGAAGCCGAAGGGCACGGAGAGGTTGAATGCCCGACGGGAAGGCTTGCCGTGTCTGAGATGATGGGGCAGTCCGGGAATCTTATCAACCTCGGACAAGTTGCAACCCGATGGTGCATTCGAGTCCGCTGCTCGGGTCGTGAAGCTGTTTACAAGGCTGCCCAAGTCGACGTCCCCGAGGGCATCGAGAAGTACTTGGTGCAGCTCTGGCCCGCCGGCCGCAGAAGGGGTCGGAGAGGACACCTTTCCCCCTGTACTGTGCAATAGCTTGGCAGCAGGGCCGACCATCCACTCTCGGTCGACTTGCGGCTTGTAAGACTCCAGCAGCCGCTTCGATTCCTTCAACCCCTTCTTCTGAAGCTCGGAGGGCGTAGGAGCTTTCGCGTTGAGAGGGAGTACGTACGTGTCCAGCGTGAATCGGTCAGATGCCGCTTCGGCAGGACAGCCCCCGTCGGATCGATCCGACGGGGGCTGTTTTGTGTTGGCAGCATCAGACCTTCGTGGCCCTGACGAAGTCGCTCCATGCTCTGCCGTCGAAGCGCGGACGGGGACGACGTTGCGCGCCCGCCGACACGGAGTGACTCAGCCCGACTTGAGGGGCCGTTCACCGATGGGTGGACGGTCCCTCGACGTTCCATGGTCTGAACACTTGCGATGGCCGTAGCCTGACGCTATGGGATCTGCGACTCCGCTTGACCCGTCATTGCCTGTGGGTAGGCGCATCAAGTTCTATCGGGAGCGCGTTGGCAAGACGCGCGCGGTTCTCGCTGGTCATGTCGGCAAGTCTGAAGGTTGGGTCAAGGCTATTGAGACGGGCCGGTTGCAGCCCCCGCGCCTGCCCATGCTGGTCAAGCTCGCCGAGTTCCTTGACGTGCCGGATCTATCAGCGCTGACAGGCTCAGTCTCGCTGCCCACCTCACTGTTCTCGGCAGCGGAGCATCCGGCGCTCTCTGTGGTGCGTCGCGCCGTAGATACGGCACCACTGGGCAATCCGGAAGGACGTCTCCCGTCCGTGGCACACGTAGCGGCCGCACTGTCCGCCGGGTGGCGCACGAGGGGCGCCAGAGGCGATCACCGAACGGCTCTCGGTGAGCTGCTGCCATCACTGGTCACTCATGCGTCTCTCGCTGCATCGCACCCCGATTACCCGGACCAACGACACGCCCTCGTGCTCTACGCCTCAGCTCTAAACCTGGTGCAGATGTACGCCGCTTACCAAGGGGACGGCAATCTTGTCTGGCGCGTCGCGGAGCGCTCACTTGCAGCCGCTCGTGCTTCCGGGGATGAGGCAGCCATAGGGGATGCGGCATGGTTCCTGGTACAGGCGTTCCGAGAATCGGGACAGTGGGACTCGGCACAGGTGATGACGGAAGAGGCCCTACGGGTGCTGTCCCCCGTCCGGAGCAACTCACCGACGGTAGCGGGGGCATGGGCCGCCATGGCCTTCCACGCTGCCATCACACACGCCCGTGCGGGTGAGTCTGGCGACGCATGGCACTGGTTCGACCGTGCAAAGGCGGTTGCGGACACATTGCCCAGCGATCACTGGTCGCCATCGACGTCGGCTTCAGCACGGGTAGTTCCCATCCATGCCGTAACTATCGCTGTCGAGTTGCGGCAGGCGGGAACCGCTCTGCGTTGGGCTGATCGGATCGATCCTGCCGACATCCCCGCTCGCCCCCGACGTGCCCGACACCTGATTGAGGTAGCCCGCGCGCACGCCATGCGCAATCAGCCTGACCAGGTGGTCGAGACGCTTCGGAACGCTGCGGACTCCGCACCGGACACGCCTCGATGGAACCGTGAGGCTCACGACCTTGTGCGCGACTTGCAGAAGGCTCCGGCACGCCTTCGTCGCGATGCAGCCGAACTTGCCGAGGCGGTTGGTCTGCCCGCTTGAGGAATTGATACGGGTACAGACTGTGCCCCTCGGTGCGCTTCGCCGCTTCTACGGTCGTGAGATGACCGAACCAACGAGGTACCCGACCCCACCGGTCGAGTTGCCGTCGCGCCTGGCGCTGGAGCCGACGCCCGTGGCGGGGTGCGCGGGATGCGCCGAACTCGCGAACGTGCGGGACCGCGCGCGTGCCGTCGGCGACGCGTCCACCATCTCGGACTGCAACGTCCTCATGCGACGGCACCCCGAGGGGCACTCGTGATCGCCCAAGAGGACATCGGCCACAAGGTGGAAGACGCAACGGGCAGGGCCGGCATCCTCCGCGACGTAATCCCGGACTACGTAGACCCCTCAGGACCCGCCCAGCAAACGCCGCAAACGCCCCACAGCCTTCCTGGGGCCCGTGGGCGGGGGCGAAGAGTGGTCGGGCCCCGCCGGACGCAGTGAAGCGGATCTAAGAAGCTCCGGCGCACACTGCCCTCGTGGCAGGCGTGCCGGATAGTCCCCCGACCGGACAAGCCATGAGCAGGGACAGGACGTGTCCCGCCTGAGCTGACGTGCTCAGGCTCTCGCCCCGGTCCGCCCTTCACTGGGGTGCTGCCCTAGGCAGTGAGGGCACCCATGGGCCCCCGACGGCGTTTCACCTTCTGTTCCGCCGTCGGGGGTGCTCCGTCGAACCCCCCGCTTCAAGGTAGTGCGAGGCGGGTCAATGGAGGCCGACGACTGCCAGCAACGTCCCGCTTCCCCAGGGGATGCGAGATCCGGTTCCATCGGAAGGGGTACCAGCATGGGTACGACAGCCGAAGCACGAGATCCGCGGTCGTTCCTCGACCCGGAGGTATGGGAGCGAGAGATCACGCTCATGCTCCGGGATCACGTCATGGTGCGCGACATGGCCGAGCGGATCATGGGGCAGGCAGTCGCCTACCTCATCACAGCGATGGAACACCGAACACCGACATGGGCGTCGGCAAGGTCGTCGACATCGGTGTGCACACACTGATCCTCGACACCGAGACGTACTTCGCGTTCTGCGGGAAGTACAACGGAGGCAAGTACAAGCACCACGAACCGAACCTTGTACGCCGGCGCGACGGCACCGTGTTCAGGACGGCGAGCGTCCTCCGCGACAACGGCTTCGCCGTCGACGAGGAGTTGTGGAGCATGGACTCGGCGGACTGTAGCCCGTGCGACCAGAAGGCTCCCGACAGCCACTGAGGATCAGCGCTTCACGAGCGGCCGGGACTGCCCGTCTGGGGGGTGCCGGCCGTTCCTGCTACCGGAGGGACGCACGGCGAGTAGCGTCGCCCTCGTGACCGTGGAAGCAGAGGTTTGGAACGCCTACGCAGAGAGCAAAGCGAAACGATCTCCGTCGCCTGACACTGTGCAGTCGTTCAGGTGGACGCAGTACCCGGGACACGGCCCCACCGAAGCCGTCCTGGGAGACCCCAAGACGGCGCTTGAGGTCGGCTTCGGCAGCGGGGACAACGCCGCGTATCTCGCACGGCAAGGAGTCGACGTCACCGGGGTCGACCTGTCGCCGGTAGCGGTGAAGAACGTGCTCGATCGCTGGGGTGGATGCGGCGCCCGGTTCATCGAAACTGAGGCAGTCGAGTACCTGACCAAGAGCGAAGAGCGGTGGGACGCGATCTACTCCGTGTTCGGCGCCGTATGGTTCACGGACCCGCGGGAACTGCTGCCGCTCCTCCGCGACCACCTGAACCCCGGCGGCGTCCTCGCCTTCGCCCACCCCCCGGCCATCGACGGCTGCTACGGCCCGCAAGGCATGTACAAGGGTGGCTTCGCCGGTCCCCGACAGTTCCTTCGCCGCTACTGCTACACGCCCGAGATGTGGCGCGGCATCCTGCTGCACACCGGGTTCATGGACATTGAAGCGAGCGTGATCGAGGCCCCGGAGCCGGGGCACATCGGCACGCTGCTGGTCCGAGCGCGGATCACACGCTGAACCTGTGCGCTTCGGAAGGTCATCGTTCCGTCGCCGCCGCCGCGTTCCGGATCCAGCTGCGGAATTCGATCGACAGGTGCTCGCAGTGGCCCTCGATCATGGAGTCCGGGGCGGCGGACGGGTAGATGACGCGGACCACGACGTCCGCGCCGGTCGCGGTGGAGCGCGCCTGGTGCAGGCAGTACGCGAAGGGGGTGCCGTCGTCCAGGCTGAGCAGGGCGTTCATCAGCGTGACCGGGTAGGACGCGTCGAGGTACTCGGCGACCAGGGGCGGCAGTTCGCGGGCGACCGACACCTTGAAGCGGGTGAGGTGGCCGCCGATCGTCTCGACCATGCCGCCTGTGTACGTCGGGGGCTCGACGTAGTGCTCGGGGTGGGCGTTGAGGAGCAGCGACTTGTCCTGGAAGCGGCCGGTGGCGGCCTGCGCCCGGAACCAGGTGGCCAGGTCGGTGCCGCTGAGGCCGCGCACCGTGAACTCGGTGCGCGATTCGCGGTAAGTGCCCGCCGACGCCTCGATCAGTTCCTTCTGGAAGCTGTCGCCGGCGGCTATCTGGTCGGCGAGGAGGTCCATCATCACCTGGCCGCCGGCCACGGCCTTCAGGTTCCTCAGGGCGCGCCGCGCGGCCGCCAGTTCCCACTGGTCCACCGTGGTCTCGTCGAACGTGCGGCCCATGGTGTGGACGTCGACTGTCACCGGGGAAGTGTTCATGGTGTTTCCTTTCGCGTTGCTGCGAAACGGCATAGAACGAAACGACACAAGAGTGGCGGATCGCCATATATGCCGCAGACTTCGTCACCACTGTAAGATGCCAGCATGCATCTTACAAGCGAGGATCCCGGCCCCCGGCGTCGCCGGCACGGCGCGGAGCTGAAGAACGCGCTGCTCGACGCCGCCTGGGAGGAGTTGATGGAACGCGGCTACGCCGCCGTCACCTTCGCCGCCGTCGCGCAGCGCGCCGGCACCAGCAGGCCGGTCGTGAACCGCCACTGGACCGCCAAGGACGCGCTCGTACGCGACGCGATCACCCGCGCCAGCGATCAGTTCGAGCTCACCGACCCGGACACCGGGTCCCTGCGCGACGACACGGTCGCGCTGCTGGAAAAGCTCAACGGCGCGTTCACGATGTTCGCGGCGGCCATGACCGCGCAGCTCGCAGCCTATTTCGAGGAGACCGGGACGACCCCCGCCGAGCTGCGGACGTCCCTGATCGACCAGCGGTGGTCACTGATCGAGTCCGTGACGCGCCGCGCCGTCGGGCGCGGGGAGATCGACGGCGCGAAGCTGACCCCGCGCATCACGCGGCTCCCCTACGACCTGCTCCGGCACGACGTGCTCATGAACCTGCGGCCGATGCCGACGTCGGACATCGAGGAGATCGTCGACACCCTCTTCATGCCCTTGGTCACGTGAACGCGAACGTGAACACGAACGTGAACACGGACGGTCAGGACGGCGTACGGGCCGCCGCCAGCAGGCGGTCCGTGTCCTCCGGCCGCAGCAGCAGCGCCCGCCCCACCGTGGACAGGACCTCCCGCTCCGCCGGCTGGTACGGGCCGTCGGCCAGCGCGATCCTCGCGCCCTGGAGCAGGATCGACTCCCGCCCGGCCGGCGCCAGGTGCGGGGCGAGGGGCTCCAGGGACTCGTGCAGCTCGATGGCGAGCGCGGTGCCGCAGGGGTCGAAGCCGTCGCGGTCGTCGGTGTACGCGCCGGGGAGCCGGCCCGTATCGGCGGCGAGCGCCTCGATCAGGGTGAGCAGCTGCTCCTCGCTGCAGTCGGCGTACCCGGCGGCCCGCACCGTGCCGACGGCCGCCTGGCGGACGCCGCGCGCCTCGGTGCCGCCCGCGGCGAGCACGGCCAGCGCGACGGTGTGCACGGCGTCGCGCAGCATCGCCGAGAAGCGCGTGGTGGTGGGGTGGTCGAGGGCGTCCAGCGAGTACCGCGAGTGGCAGGCGGTGCACTCGACGACCGGGCCGACCGGGCCGCGCGGCAGCAGTGGGACGCCGAAGGCGAAGAGGCGGCGGCGGCCGGTGCGGCGGTGGTAATTGCGGTCCCCGCCGCAGTCGGCGCAGAAGAACTCGCCGTCGCCGACGGTGCGCCATACGGTGCGTACGCCGACAAGACAACGGTTCCGCTCGTGTCGGTCTTGCGTGTACATCACGCCGCACCTCCATAACGCCACGGCACCGTCGCCGCGTTGACGTGATGTTAGCCACATCGATGATGCCGCGTCAGCACCTCGTACGCACCCGGAGGACGGCAACGGGCCGAAGACGCCGCCCCGCGCCCCTGTCAGCGGGGGCGCGGGGCGGTGTGCGGTCGCCGTGCGCGTACGGCGAAGAGCAGGTCAGCCGCGGTACGCGCGGTTGACCGCGGAGACGACGGCCTTCAGGGAGGCGCGGGTGGTGTTGGGGTCGATGCCGATGCCCCACAGCACCTGGCCGCCGATGGCGCACTCGATGTACGAGGCGGCCTGGGCGCTGGCCCCCTCGCTCATCGTGTGCTCCTGGTAGTCCAGCAGCCGCGCGTCGACGCCGGCGCCGGCCAGCGCGTCGAAGAACGCGGAGATCGGACCGTTGCCGGTGCCGGTCAGCACCGTGTCCGCACCGTCGACCACGGCCTCCACCGTCAGCGCGTCGGTGCCCTCGCTGGTCGTGGACGTCTGGGCGGCGCGCAGCGTGATGCGGCCCCAGGGGTTGCTGTCCGGGGTGGGCAGGTACTCGTCCTGGAACGTGGACCAGATCGCGGCCGGGGTGACCTCGCCGCCCTCGGCGTCGGTCTTGCTCTGGATGATCCGGGAGAACTCGATCTGCATCCGGCGCGGCAGGTCCAGCTTGTGGTCGTTCTTCAGGACGTAGGCGATGCCGCCCTTGCCGGACTGCGAGTTGACGCGGATGACGGCCTCGTACGAGCGGCCGACGTCCTTCGGGTCGATAGGCAGGTACGGAACCTCCCACTCCAGCTCGTCCACGCTCCTGCCCTGCTCCGCGGCCTGTACCTCCATGGCCTCGAAGCCCTTCTTGATGGCGTCCTGGTGGGAGCCGGAGAAGGCGGTGTAGACCAGATCGCCCGCGTACGGGTGGCGCGGGTGGATCTCCATCTGGTTGCAGTACTCGGCGGTGCGGCGGACCTCGTCGATCTGCGAGAAGTCGATCTGCGGGTCCACGCCCTGGGAGAAGAGGTTCATGCCCAGCGTGACCAGGTCCACGTTGCCGGTCCGCTCGCCCTGACCGAACAGGCAGCCCTCGATGCGGTCCGCCCCGGCCATGATCGCCAGCTCGGCGGCGGCGACGGCGGTCCCCCGGTCGTTGTGCGGGTGCACGGACAGGCATACGTGCTCGCGCCGCGTCAGGTTGCGCGACATCCACTCGAAGCGGTCGGCGTGCGTGGAGGGCGTCGAGCGCTCCACGGTGGCGGGCAGGTTCAGGATGATCTCGCGGCCGTCCTCGGGCTGCCAGACGTCCATGACGCCTTCGCAGACCTCCAGCGCGAAGTCCAGCTCGGTGTCGGTGAAGATCTCCGGGCTGTACTGGTAGCCGAAGGCCGTCTCGTCGCCCAGGATCTTCTCGGCGTACTCCACGACCAGCCGGGTGCCGTCCACCGCGATCTGCTTGACCTGCTCGCGGGAGCCGCGGAAGACGACCCGGCGGAAGGTGGGGGCGGTGGCGTTGTACAGGTGGACGGTGGCCCGGTGCGCGCCGCGCAGCGACTGCACGGTCCGCTCGATCAGCTCCTCGCGGGCCTGCGTCAGCACGGAGATGGTGACGTCCTCCGGGATCGCCCCCTCCTCGATGATCGAGCGGACGAAGTCGAAGTCGGTGGCGCCCGAGGAGGGGAAGCCGACCTCGATCTCCTTGTAGCCCATGCGCACCAGCAGGTCGAACATCTCCCGCTTACGGGCGGGGGACATCGGGTCGATCAGCGCCTGGTTGCCGTCCCGCAGGTCCGTGGAGAGCCACCGCGGCGCGGCCGTGATGCGGTTGTCGGGCCAGGTGCGGTCGGGGATTTCGACGGCCTCGTACTGGCCGTAGCGGTGCGCCGGCATGCCGGACGGCTTCTGCTGGACCGTGGCGGCGGTGATCGGCGTGGGACGGCCGATGGCGTTGTCGGAAACAGACATCTGCGGAGGGCTCCTCGTGGGTCCACTGGGGCGGCCGACGGGTGGATTCACCGCAACACCGAACTCCGCGGGGAGGGGGTCGGCCTACGACTACAGGCCCTCGCCGCGGCAGCTAAGGAGAAGCAGCCCGAAACGCATGATGCTCAGCACCCTAACCGAGCAGTCCGGAAACCGTCGGCCCCGTATCAGTATGCGGGACGGGACATCCGTCGCCGGGCGCGGTCCGCACGGCCCCGGCGCAGCACACGCGACCCCTCGCCGCCGGACAAGAGGAGGCCAACCACTCGATTTCACTAATCATGACGCCAGGGAGTGACAATGCGATGACCCAGTGCCACATTTCCTCGCATGGAAGCCACACCCAATCCCGTCTTCTGCACCATCGTGCCGCCACACGTCCTCGACAAGCTCGCACGAGGCGAGGACCCCACGCGCGCCGACCGGGCCGCGCGCACCATCGAGCACGACGCCCTCCAGCGCACCCGCCGCCGGATCACCACGGTCCGCACCGCGGCGGCCCCGACGGGCGCCCCCTCCGACAAGCCGCAGCGCACCATCTACGACGCCAAGAACCAGGAGACGCTGCCCGGCCGGAAGGTGCACTCCGAGAACGACAAGCCCTCCAAGGACGCGACCGTCAACCGCGCCCACGCGGGCCTCGGCGCGACCTTCGAGCTGTACCTCAAGGTCTACGGCCGGCACTCCATCGACGACTCCGGGCTGCCGCTGAACGCCACCGTCCACTACGGCGAGAAGTACGAGAACGCCTTCTGGGACGGCAGCCGGATGGTCTTCGGCGACGGCGACGGGGACCTGTTCCTCGACTTCACCATCCCCGTGGACGTCATCGGCCACGAGCTGACCCACGGCGTCACCCAGCACACCGCGAACCTGGAGTACTGGGCCCAGTCCGGGGCGCTCAACGAGTCCCTCTCGGACGTCTTCGGCTCGCTGATCAAGCAGTACGCGCTCGGGCAGTCCGCCGCCCAGGCCGACTGGCTCATCGGCGCGGGGCTGCTGGGCCCGGACGTGCAGGGCGAGGCGCTGCGCTCCATGAAGGCGCCGGGCACGGCGTACGACGACGACAAGCTCGGCAAGGACCCGCAGCCCGCGACGATGGACGACTACGTCAACACCTCGCGGGACAACGGCGGCGTGCACATCAACTCCGGCATCCCCAACCACGCCTTCTACCTGCTGGCCACCGAGCTCGGCGGCAACGCCTGGGAGAAGGCCGGGAAGATCTGGTACCACACGCTGACCGGCGGGGAACTGTCCACCGAGGCCCAGTTCACGGACTTCGCCCGGCTGACCGTCGCGAGCGCCCGCACCCTCTTCGGCGAGGGCGACGAGACGCAGACCGTCCTCAAGGCGTGGTCCCAGGTCGGGGTCCCCACCTCGTAGTGACGGACGATCCGGGACAGGATGGCCCCATGCGGATTGCCATCACCCGAACCGGCGGATTCGCCGGCATCGAGCGCCGGGCCGAGCTGGACACCACAGGGCGGCCCGACGCGGATCAGCTGAAAGCCCTGGCCCACCAGGCCCTGAGCGGGTGCCCGAGCGAGCCCCCGCGCGGCGTGCCGGACGGTTTCCACTACGAGATCACCGTCGACGGCCGCACGGCCCACTGCTCGGACCCGCACCTCTCCGAACACCAACGGGAGCTCATCCAGCGCGTGTTGAAGGAAGGCGCGTAGGACGGCACGTAAAGACGGCGCATAGCGGGCGCCGCACCGGAGCGGCCGGAAAGAAGAACCATCCTCACCTCTTGACACCTGTGCCCGCGCCCAAGACGATCGCGATCTCCGATCGGGCAGGGGGCAACACCGGTGCCAGCATCTTCTCCACGGCCGCTTCCGGACCTCCCGCGGGACTTCCTGTGGGGCGTGTCCACCTCCGCGCAGCAGATCGAGGGCGCGCCGCGCGAGGCCGGCCGCACGCCCTCCACGTGGGACGCCTTCGCCGCCGAGGCCGGCCGGATCAAGGACGGCGGCGACGCGTCCGTCGCCTGCGACCACTACCACCGCTACCGCGAGGACGTCGCCCTGCTGAAGGGGCTCGGCGTCGGCGCGTACCGCTTCTCGCTCTCCTGGTCCCGCGTGCACCCCGACGGCCGCGGCCCCGTCAACGAGCCCGGTCTCGACTTCTACGACCGGCTCGTCGACGAGCTGCTCTCGGCGGGCGTACGGCCCGTGCCGACGCTCTTCCACTGGGACACGCCGCTGGCGCTGGAGGAGCGCGGCGGCTGGCTCGTACGGGACACCGCGCACCGCTTCGCCGCGTACGCGGACACCGTCGCCGAGCGGCTCGGGGACCGCGTGGACATGTGGATCACCATCAACGAGCCCGCCGAACTGACGCTGCTCGGCTATGGGTTGGGCGAGCACGCCCCCGGCAGGCGGCTGCTCTTCGACGCGCTGCCCGCCGCCCACCACCAGCTGCTCGGGCACGGCCTGGCCGTGCAGGCGCTGCGGGCGCGCGGGGCCCGTTCCATCGGGATCGCCAACTCGCACGGCCCCACCTGGGCCGCCTCGGACGACACGGCCGACCGGGAGGCCGCGGACCTCTACGACCTGCTCCTGAACCGGCTGTTCGCCGAGCCGGTGCTGCTCGGCCGCTACCCCGACCAGGGGATCGCCGACGCCATGCCCGGCCCGGTCGAGGAGGACCTCAAGACCATCGCGGAGCCGCTGGACTGGTACGGCGTCAACTACTACCAGCCCACCCTCGTCGGCGCGCCCGACCCGGCGGCCGGGGGCGGCAGCGACTACGCGGGCATCGCGCTCCCCGCCGAACTCCCCTTCTCCCTCAAGGAGATCGATGGCCGCCCGCGCACCGGCTTCGGCTGGCCCGTCGTCCCCGAAGGGCTCACCGAGCTGCTGACCGGCTACCGCGACCGCTACGGCGACCGGCTGCCGCCCGTGTACATCACCGAGAACGGCTGCGCGTACGACGGCATCGCCGACCAGGACCGTATCGACTTCCTGGACGGCCACCTGAGGGCGCTGCACCGGGCGATGGAGGCGGGCGTCGACGTCCGGGGGTACTTCGTCTGGTCGCTGATGGACAACTTCGAGTGGGCCGAGGGGTACGGGCAGCGCTTCGGCCTCGTCCACATCGACTACGCCACCCAGGCCCGCACGCCCAAGGACTCGTACCGCTGGCTGCGGGACGCGATACGCGCGAACGCGCGCGGCAGCAGTTGACGGACGCGCTCGCCGCGCCCGCGGGCGAGGTCGGCCGCGGCTGGACGGCCTCCCTCTCGCTCGCCAACGGCGCGGTCTGGGCGGGCTGGTTCGGGCCCATCCAGGTGCTGCTCGCCCTCCAGGCCGCCGAGGTCGCCCCCGGCCACAAGGCGGCGGCCCTCGCCTGGGCGACCGGCTCCGGCGCGGCCGTCTCCGTCGTCGCCAACCCGCTGTTCGGGGCGCTCTCCGACCGCACGACCTCGCGCTACGGCCGCCGGGCGCCCTGGGTCGCCGCCGGTGTGCTGGGCGGGGCCGCCGGGCTCGGAGTGCTCGCCGCCGCCGACACGCTCCCCGTCATGATCGCGGGCTGGTGCCTGGTCCAACTCGCCCTGAACGCCGCGTTCGCCGCGCTCACCGCCGCCGTCCCGGACCGGGTGCCGCACCGGCAGCGCGGCACGGTCGGCGGCTGGCTCGGAGCGGCCCAGATCCTGGGCGTACTGGCCGGGACGGGCCTGGCGACGGCCGCGGGCGGCGGCTCCGCCGGCTATCTGGCCTGCGCGGCCTTCACCGTCCTCGGCGCCCTCCCGTACCTGCTGCACCCCCGCGACCTCGTGCTCCCCCGCGAACTGCGCCCGCCCTTCGGCCTCCGGGCGTTCGCCGCCGGCTTCCGGCTGAGCCCGCGCGCCCACCCGGACCTGGCATGGGCGTGGCTGACCCGCTTCCTGATCAACCTGGGCAACTCCATCGCCCTGCTGTATCTCCTGTACTACCTGCGGGACGTCGTGCGCTACGCGGGCGACGCCGAGGACGGCGTGCTGATCCTCACCGCCGTCAACAGCGCGACGCTGCTCGCGACGGTCGTGGCGGCGGGCGTCCGCTCCGACCGTACGGACCGCCGCAAGCCGTACGTGACCTGGGCCGGCATCCTCATCGCCGGGTCCGCGGTGCTGCTGGCCTGCTGGCAGACGTGGCCCGGCGCGCTGGTCGCGGCGGCCCTGCTGGGCGTCGGCTTCGGGGTGTTCACCTCGGTCGACTTCGCGCTGATCACGGATGTGCTGCCGACCGCCGCGGACCGCGGCAAGGACCTCGGCGTGGTCAACATCGCCAACTCCCTGCCCCAGGTCCTCGCCCCCGCCCTGGCCGCACCGGTCGTCACGCACCTCGGCGGCTACCGGACGCTGTACTTCCTGGCGGCGGCGATGGTCCTGGCGGGCGCGGCGGGGGTGCACCGCATCCGCGGCGTGGACTGAGCACGCGGAGGCGGGTTGACCGGCCCGGTTCCCGCGGAGCGGTTGGCCGGCGGAGCACCGCTGCCACCTGTGCGACTGTCGTTCGACCGCTGTGTGACCGGACGATGACCGCGCAACTGACCGGCCCCGGCGAGTGATTGCCTGCGGGGCATGCACCAGGGAACCACCGCATACCGACCGTGCCTGTCCCTCCCCCCGCCGGCGTGGTCTCCGGCCC
Organism: Streptomyces sp. NPDC050617; assembly: GCF_040654795.1. Classification (NCBI taxonomy): domain Bacteria; kingdom Bacillati; phylum Actinomycetota; class Actinomycetes; order Kitasatosporales; family Streptomycetaceae; genus Streptomyces; species Streptomyces sp. NPDC050617. Next base: position 21,176 of record NZ_JBFAIS010000025.1, read on the forward strand.
CCTCGGCGTCTGCGGGCGCTCGACGCTCAAGGCGTTCCACGAACGCGCCGGCAGGACTCGCGCCGCTCACCGCCTCGTCGGCCAACCCTCTCGACTCGCCGACGGGCAGAGCCCGTCAGCCACACCCGGCATCCCTGTGCGGCCCGGCCCTGCCGATGACCCGATCACCCCATGAAGAAAGGCAGGACATCTCATGGCCAGCCCAGAGGCCCAGGCACGCGGTCCACGAGAAGCGCACGCCCACGGTGAGGACACGACGGACCGGACGGCCTCGAAGGGGCGGATGCTGGGGCTCGACGTACTGCGTGCGTTCGCGATCCTCGGCATGGTCTGGCTGCATTTCGGACTGACCGGCTGGGGGAGCCCCGCGCCGGCCGGAAAGCCCGCCGATGCCGCACTGGCCTGGATTCAGGGGCTGCTCAGCAGCCGCTCGCGGGAGATCTTCTTCCTGCTGGCAGGGGTGACCGTCGCGTTGCTGACCGGTGGTACGTCGGTACGCCGCGGCCAGGAGCGGGTCATCGCCTGGAAGCGGGTAGCGGTCCGTGCGGGAATGCTGTTCGTCCTGGCGATGGTGCTGGGCGAGCTCGGCGCGTGGGACGTCCAGATCCTGCACTACTACGCCCTGTGGCTGCTGCTCCTGCTTCCGTTGTCAGTGCTGCGGGTCAGAACCCTGCTGATCATCGTCGGCGTGCTGGCGCTGGTCTGCCCGGCACTCAAAATTGTCGTCGATCATGTGGGAGCGAGTTGGGGCTTCGTGCCGGGCATGGGACCGGGCCTGGTCCCGAAGGAGTCGGTGGGTGGATTCGTCCTGCTCATCACGCCGGGCGCGTGGCTGCCCACCCTCCAAGAAGTCGTCTTCGGTCTGGGAAACGTCGGCCAGGACACCATCTCCGCACTTCCGTTTCTGGTACTCGGGCTCGCGCTGGGCAAGCTGGACCTGCGCGAAGCCGCGATACGGCGACGGATGACGGTGGCCGGCGCGGGAACGGCCGCGGCCGCACTCCTGCTGTCGCTGGTCTCGATGTATCCGCTGGGCGCCATGGACAAGGTCACCGCGTACAAGAATCCGCCGGCCGCCGCGACGGCCGCGCCCGGGGGTGCGTCTGCGCCAGGGGATGCGTCTGCGTCCGGCGGTGCGTCGTCCGCACCTCCCAGCATGCCCAAGGCGCCCTGGGAGTCGCTCGTCACGATGGGCCACCCCGGCCCTGCCGACAAGCAATTCAGCGCCGCCGAGAGCGTCTTCATGCTCGGCACGATCACCGCACTGCTCGGCGGCCTCCTCACCCTGCTGGACAAGCGGCTGTGGCAGCGGCTGCTCCGCCCCGTGACTGCCTTCGGCAGCATGGCTCTGACCTGGTACTTCGGTCACTTCCTCTGGCTCCAGCACCTCGCGCCGACCAGCGTGGGCACAGGCGGGCCGACCAGCCGTTCCGTTCTGTCCTTCGCCCTCTTCGTCGCGGTCTCGCTCACCGCGTCCCTGCTGTGGCGCACATGGCTGCGCCGCGGCCCCCTGGAATGGCTGGTGCACCGAGCCGTCACCCTCGCGGTACCGGGCAGAGACAGACGCCACCGCGTGGCTTCCAACGATCGGTGAAAGGGCCGACCGTCGCCGCGGGCCGGAAGGCAGGGGCGGCCGGTCGGCTCCCCCGGCTCAGAATCGGCTCCCCGGCTCAGAAGCCGAGCTTGCGCAGCTGCTTCGGGTCCCGCTGCCAGTCCTTGGCCACCTTCACATGCAGGTCGAGGAAGACCGGGGTGCCGAGCAGCGCCTCGATGTGCTTGCGCGACCGCATGCCGACCTCCTTGAGGCGGGCGCCCTTGGGGCCGATGATGATGCCCTTCTGGCTGGGCCGCTCGATGTAGACGTTGGCGTGGATGTCGAGCAGCGGCTTGTTCTCCGGGCGGCCCTCGCGCGGCAGCATCTCCTCGACCACGACGGCGATGGAGTGCGGCAGCTCGTCCCGTACGCCCTCCAGCGCGGCCTCCCGGATCAGTTCCGCGACCATGACCTGCTCGGGCTCGTCGGTGAGGTCGCCCTCCGGGTAGAGCGGCGGGCTCTCGGGGAGCAGCGGGACGAGGAGGTCGGAGAGGAGCGACACCTGCTTGTCGCCCACCGCCGACACCGGGATGATCTCCGCCCACTCGATGCCCAGCTCCTGGCCGAGCCTGTCGACGGCGAGCAGCTGCTCGGCGAGCGCCTTCGACTCCACGAGGTCGGTCTTGGTGACGATCGCGACCTTCGGAGTCTTCTTGATCTTGGCCAGCTCGGCGGCGATGAACCGGTCGCCGGGGCCGAGCTTCTGGTCGGCGGGCAGGCAGAACCCGATCACGTCGACCTCGGCCCAGGTGGTCCGCACGACGTCGTTCAGCCGCTCGCCGAGCAGCGTGCGCGGCTTGTGCAGACCGGGCGTGTCCACGAGAACGAGCTGGGCGTCGGGCCGGTGCACGATCCCGCGCACGGTGTGCCGGGTGGTCTGCGGACGGCTGGAGGTGATCGCGACCTTCGTCCCCACCAGTGCGTTGGTCAGGGTCGACTTGCCCGCGTTGGGGCGGCCGACGAAGCACGCGAAGCCCGCGCGATGGGGGGCCTGGGTCGGGGATGAGGCGTTATCCATACCGGATATTCTCCCCGATCCCCCGACCGCCGCCGACCAGCGCGGCGGCGGGGCGGGCAGACCGCCGCCGCGCCACGCGCCCAGCCACTGTCCGTGCACCGGCGCACACGGTCGGCGGCGGCCCGTATCAGCCGGTCGCGCCCTGGGTACGCGCCCTGCGGCGGCGGACCCTGGCGGTGACGGACGTGCAGGCCGTTAGGGCCACGGACGCCAGGACCAGGACGGCGGCGGCGAGGATGAGCCAGTCGGTGCCGCGGCCCCGCGCCCAGTCCGTGATCAGCCCGGCCCAGAGGATCACCCCGGCCACCGCGAACCGCAGGGGCAGCAGCGACTCGACGCGCGCGGCGATCCGCCCCGAGCCGCGCTCGGCATCCACATAGCGCACGCCCTCCGGGAGCAGGACGAACATCCAGGCCAGCGTCCACCAGGCGAAGCCGTCGCCGAGCGCGAGGTCGACGAAGACGCCCACGGTCAGGATCGTGCCGCAGACGATGAGCCCCCAGCCCGCCACCAGCGGCCAGTTGCCCTTCGACTTGCCTTTCGACGGCGAACCCACGGCGCTCACCCGGCCGGTACGGTCAGCCGCGGCGTGCCGTCCGCGCCCGCGAGCACGACCGGCGTCGCGGGGCCGCCGAGGTCCCGTACGGCCGCGCGGTCCGCGTCGGACACGGCGTCGGCGGCGGTGACCACGGCCGCGGCCTCCAGCGACGTCGCGCCGCTGGCGACGGCCATCGCGACGGCGGTCTGGAGGGCGCTCAGCGCGAGCGATTCGAGGGCGACGGTCCCGGCCACGTACGTACGGCCCGTCTCGTCGCGCACGGCCGCACCCTCGGGCACCGCGTTGCGGGCGCGGGTGGCGCGGGCCAGCGTGATGAGCTTGAGGTCCTCGGGGTCCAAGGGCGCGTTGTCCGTCATACGGCGAGCATAATTGCGTACGTGCCGAGCCACGGCCCCCGGCCCCCGGCCGACGGGCCATCCGGGCAGGTCAGGCCCCCGGCTCCGCCTCCTGGACATGGAGCGTACGGACCGGCTCGACCAGCACCGTCACGATGCGGTTGCGGCGGCCCGCCGGGGACTCGGCCGTCAGCCGCAGGGCGCGCAGCCCCGGATCGGTGGCGTCCTCCGTGAGGTCCACCTCCGCCGCGGCTCCCGCGATCGGGACCCGGCCCAGCGACTTGGCCAGCAGCCCGCCGACCGTCTCCACGTCCTCGTCGTCCAGCTCCAGGCCGTAGAGCTCGCCGAGGTCGCCGATGTCGAGGCGGGCCGTCACCCGGTACCTGCCGTCGCCGAGGTCCTCGACCGGGGGCAGCTCGCGGTCGTACTCGTCCGTGATCTCGCCGACGATCTCCTCCAGGATGTCCTCGATCGTGACGATGCCCGCCGTGCCGCCGTACTCGTCGATGACGACGGCGCAGTGGTTGCGCTGCACCTGCATCTCGCGCAGCAGGTCGCCCGCGTTCTTGGTGTCGGGCACGAAGACCGCCGGCCGCATCGCCGTCGAGACCAGCTCCGACTCGGCGTCCCGGCTGATGTGCGTCTTGCGGGCGAGGTCCTTGAGGTAGACGATCCCCACGATGTCGTCCTCGTTCTCGCCGGTCACCGGGATGCGCGAGAACCCGCTGCGCAGCGCCAGCGTCAGCGCCTGGCGGATGGTCTTGCCGCGCTCGATGACGACGAGGTCGGTGCGCGGCACCATCACCTCGCGCACCAGCGTGTCGCCGAGCTCGAAGACGGAGTGCACCATGCGGCGCTCGTCGTCCTCGATGAGCGACTCCTTCTCCGCGAGGTCCACCATGGCCCGCAGTTCGGCCTCGGAGGCGAAGGGGCCCTTGCGGAACCCCTTGCCGGGGGTGAGCGCGTTGCCGAGGAGGATGAGGAGCTGCGGGATCGGCCCCATGACGCGGGCGAGCGGCAGCAGGACGTACGCGGCGGCGGTGGCGGTGTTCACCGGGTGCTGGCGGCCGATGGTGCGCGGGGAGACGCCGACGGCGACGTACGAGACGAGGACCATGACGGCCATGGCCAGGACGAGCGCCTCCCAGGTGCGGTCGAACTCGCCCAGGAACACGTACGTCACGAGCACCCCGGCCGCCATCTCGCAGGCGACGCGCACCAGCAGCGCCACATTGAGGTAGCGGGTGGGGTCGGCGGCGACGGCCATCAGCTTCGCGCTGCCGCGCCGCCCGGACCGTACCGCCTCCTCGGCGCGGAACCGCGTCGTGCGGGCGAGGCCGGCCTCCGCGCAGGCGGCGAGCCAGGCGACGACGACCAGCAGGACCGCGACGGCCAGCAGCTGAGCGGTCACGTGAACGTGGGGGCCGGGGAGGGCCCTTCGATGCCGCGCTCGCCGCGCCAGCCGTCGATGATCGCGGCCTGGAGACCGAACATCTCGGCCTTCTCCTCGGGCTCCTCGTGGTCGTAGCCGAGCAGGTGGAGGACGCCGTGGACGGTGAGGAGCTGGAGCTCCTCGTCCATGGAGTGCCCGGTCGGGGCCTCCTCGCCCTGCCGCTTGGCGACCTCCGGGCAGAGCACGATGTCGCCGAGCAGCCCCTGCGGCGGCTCCTCCTCGTCCTTGGCGGGCGGCCGCAGCTCGTCCATCGGGAAGGACATGACATCGGTGGGTCCGGGCAGGTCCATCCACTGGATGTGCAGCTGCTCCATGGCGTCGGCGTCGACGACGATGACCGAGAGCTCGGAGAGCGGGTGGATGCGCATCCGGGCCAGGGCGTAGCGGGCGACGTCCAGCACCGCCTGCTCGTCGATGTCCGTACCGGATTCGTTGTTGACGTCGATCGCCATGGTGCTCAGTTTTTACCTTCGTCGGGTGTCACAGGCCGTCGCGGGTGTTCGCAAGCCGTGCGGGTGTCACAGGCCGTTTCGGCTGTCGTACTGCTCGTACGCGTCGACGATACGGCCCACCAGCTTGTGGCGGACCACGTCGGTGCTGGTGAGGCGCGAGAAATGCACGTCCTCGACGCCGTCCAGGATCTCCTGGACCTGGCGCAGCCCGCTCTTCGTGCCGTTGGGCAGGTCGATCTGGGTGATGTCGCCCGTGATCACGATCTTGGAGTCGAAGCCGAGCCGGGTGAGGAACATCTTCATCTGCTCGGCGCTGGTGTTCTGCGCCTCGTCCAGGATGATGAACGCATCATTAAGGGTGCGTCCCCGCATGTATGCCAGCGGCGCCACCTCGATCGTCCCCGCCGCCATCAGGCGCGGGATCGAGTCCGGGTCGAGCATGTCGTGCAGCGCGTCGTAGAGCGGGCGCAGATACGGGTCGATCTTCTCGTAGAGCGTGCCGGGCAGGAAGCCGAGCCGCTCGCCCGCCTCGACGGCCGGGCGGGTCAGGATGATCCGGTTGACCTGCTTGGACTGGAGGGCCTGCACGGCCTTGGCCATGGCCAGGTAGGTCTTGCCGGTGCCGGCGGGGCCGATGCCGAAGACGACCGTGTGCTTGTCGATGGCGTCGACATAGCGCTTCTGGTTGAGCGTCTTGGGGCGGATCGTGCGGCCGCGGCTGGAGAGGATGTTCTGGGTGAGGACCTCGGCCGGGGTCTCCGCGGGCCCCTCCCCGTCGGCGCTCTCCTGGAGCATGGCGATCGACCGTTCCACTGCGTCCTCCGTCATCGGCTGTCCGGTGCGGAGCACCAGCATCATCTCGTCGAAGACGCGCTGTACGAGGGCGACTTCCTTGGGGTCCCCGGTAGCGCTCACTTCATTGCCCCGCACATGGATGTCCGTGGACGGGAACGCCTTCTCGATCACACGCAGGAGCGCGTCCCCGGAGCCCAGGACCGTGACCATGGGGTGCTTGGCCGGAACGGTGAAGTGGGCACGCGCCTGCGGTTGCGTAGGTGTCTGAGTCATGGGCCGGCTCTCTGGCCTGCTCATCCCTCTTTCTGTACTCGACAGCCTTGGGATACCAAGGGTACGACGGTGCACTGACAAGGCCGAGGTGTTTTATGCGCCGACCGCCGGGGCGCGGCGGCCGGCGCCGGGCCGGCCCCGCACCGCCTCGTTCACTGCCTGCGGAACCCGATGGTCGGCACCGCCCGCACCAGCGGCCAGGGCCGGGCCGCCGCCGGCAGTATCCCGTCCAGGAAGGCGTAGCGGCGCAGCGCCGCCGGGTCCTGGTCGTCGTACGACTTCACGTGCTGCCACCACGCGGCGATCTCCACCCACCCCGGCGCGGACAGCGACCCGCCGAATTCCTGAACGGACAGGGCGGCGGTCAGCCCCGCGAAGGCGAGCCGGTCCGCGAGCGGCCAGTCGGCGAGCGTCCCGGTGACGAAGCCCGCGACGAACACGTCCCCCGCCCCGGTCGGGTCGAGCGCCTCCACGGCGATGGCCGGAACCTCGGCGGTCTCGCCCGTACGGCCGTCCGCCGCGTACGCGCCCTCCGAGCCGAGCGTGACGACGGCCAGCGGCACCTTGTCGGCGAGCGCGCGGGCGGCGGCGCGCGGGCAGTCGGTGCGGGTGTAGCGCATGGCCTCCTCGGCGTTGGGGAGGAACGCCTCGCAGTGCTGGAGGTCGGCGAGGTCGTCCGGGTCCCAGCGGCCGGTGTCGTCCCAGCCGACGTCCGCGAAGATCCTGCTCCCCCGGCGGGCCGCGTGCGCCAGCCACTCCTCGCGCTTGCCGGGCTCCAGCAGGCTGACGCAGGCGCGGGCGGGCGGCGGGCAGACGGGCGCGGGCTCCTCCGGCGGCGGGGCCTCGTGGCCGTGGGAGACCATGGTCCGCTCGCCCTCGTACGCCATGGAGACGGTCACCGGCGAGTGCCAGCCCGGCACCGTGCGCGACTGCTCCAGGTCGATGCCCTCGCCGCGGGAGAGCGCGTCCCAGCAGTACTCGCCGTACATGTCGTCGCCGAACGCGGCGGCCAGCGACGTCCGCAGCCCGAGCCGGGCCAGGGCGGTCGCCATATTGGCGACGCCGCCGGGGCTGGAGCCCATGCCGCGCGCCCAGGACTCGGTGCCGCGCACGGGGGCGGAGTCCAGGCCGGTGAAGATGATGTCGAGGAAGACGGTGCCGGTGAGGTACACGTCGGTCGCGGGGTCGCGGTCGGAGCGGACCTCCGCCAGCGGGTCGAGCACCGGGTGGCACCCGGCCCGCGCGGCGGTACCGCCCGCCTCGTGGTGCCGCGCGCCGTTCGCCGGCCGGTCTCCGTCGCCAAATGTCACGGTGCGCTCCCCGACGCTCGCTGCGTCTCGTCGTCGCGTGCCGCCTGCCGCGCCTGCGGTGGCGCCGGCGGTCACGTCTGCGGTCCTGGTTGCCGTGTCGCTGCCTTGTCCGGTGTCCTACCCGCGCCCCCGGCGGCGCCCTCTTCCGCCGCCTTTCCTGTGGTCCTGCCCGTGACCTCGCCTGGTCGCCGCGGAGCGGGTTCGGACAGTGTGCCCGATGCTGCGGTACGTTCCGGGCATGAGGTTGACGATTCTGGGCGGCGGCGGTTTCCGCGTGCCGCTCGTACACCGGGCCTTGTTGGACGACGCGCGGCGCGACGCGCCCGGCCGCTGCACCGAACTGGTGCTGTACGACACGGACTCCGAGCGGCTGCGCGTCATCGAGTCCGTGCTGGCGGCGCAGTCCAAGGACGTGCCCGGCGCGCCCGTCGTGCGGCTCGCCGACACGCTCGACGACGCGCTGCGCGGCACGGACTTCATCTTCTCGGCGATCCGGGTGGGCGGCACCGCGGGCCGGGTGCGGGACGAGCGGATCCCGCTCTCCGAGGGCGTGTTGGGCCAGGAGACCGTGGGCGCGGGCGGTGTGCTGTACGGGCTGCGTACGATCCTGGTCGCCCTGGAGATCGCGGAACGGGCCGCGGCCGTGGCCCCCGACGCGTGGCTGATCAACTTCACCAACCCGGCGGGCATGGTCACCGAGGCCATGACGGCCGTGCTGGGCGAGCGGGTCATCGGCATCTGCGACTCGCCGGTCGGCCTGGTGCGGCGGGCGTCCCGCGCGCTCGGCGTGGACCCGGACGCGGTCAGCTACGACTATGTGGGCCTCAACCACCTCGGCTGGCTGCGGTCCCTGTGGTTCGAGGGCCGCGATCTGCTGCCGGGCCTGCTCGCCGACGCCGCCGCGCTGGGCGCGTTCGAGGAGGGCAAGCTCTTCGGGGCCGAGTGGCTCCAGGCGCTCGGCGCGCTGCCCAACGAGTATCTGCACTACTACTACTTCCGCCGCGAGACGCTGCGCTCGGTGACCGAATCGGTCAAGACCCGCGGCGAGTTCCTGGACGGGCAGCAGGGCGCGTTCTTCGCGGAGGCCGCGGACCGGCGGCCGGAGCAGGCGTACGAGCTGTGGGAGCGGACCCGGCTGCAGCGCGAGGAGACGTACATGTCCGAGAGCCGGGCGGCGAGCGGGGGGTGGGAGCGCGACTCCTGCGACCTCGACGGCGGCGGCTACGACCAGGTGGCGCTGGCGCTGATGCGGGCGATCTCGCGGAACGAGCACGCCCGTCTCATTCTCAATGTCCCCAACGGCACGACCGTTCCGCAGCTGGCGCCCGACGCGGTCATCGAGACGGTGTGCGAGGTGGGCGCGGACGGGGCGCGCCCGCTGCCGTGCGCGCCGCTGCGGGAGGACCAGCTCGGGCTGATGCTCCAGCTCAAGGCGGTGGAACGGGCGTCGATCGAGGCGGCGGTCTACAAGGACCGGGACGCGGCGCTGCGGGCCCTGGCGCTGCATCCGCTGGTCGACTCCCCGGCGGTGGCCGCCCGCATCCTGGAACGGGCGTCCACGACCTGAGCGGGGAGGGGCGGTCCGGGCGTCCACGACCTGAGCGGAGGAGGGGCGGTCCGGGCGGCCACGACCTGAGCGGGGAAGGGCGGTCCGGGCGTCCACGACCTGAGCGGGGAAGGGCCGCCCGGGTGGCCCCTCCCCCCTCTCCCGTCCGAGGTCAGTGCCCGCGGGCCAGCCACTCCGCCAGGTGCGGGGCCTCGGCGCCGACCGACGTCGTCTCGCCGTGCCCGGTGCGGACGACGGTCTCCGCGGGCAGCGTCAGCAGCCGCTCCCGGATCGACTCGACGATCGTCGGGAAGCTGGAGAAGGACCGGCCCGTGGCGCCCGGCCCGCCGTTGAACAGCGTGTCGCCGGTGAAGACGGTGCTCAGCGCGGGCGCGTACAGGCAGACCGCGCCGGGCGCGTGGCCGGGGGTGTGCAGCACGGTCAGCCCGACGCCCGCGACCGTCAGGGTCTGGCCGTCCGTGAGCCAGTCGTCCGGGGAGCGGTCCGGGTGGGTCTGCTGCCACAGCGGCAGGTCGTCGGCGTGCAGCAGGATCGGCGCGCCGGTGCGGTCCGCGAGGGCGGGGGCCGCGTCGATGTGGTCGTTGTGCGCGTGGGTGCAGACGATCGCGCGGAGCGTACGGTCGCCGAGCGCGTCGGCGATGGCGTCGGCGTCGTGGGCGGCGTCGATGACGATCGCCTCGTGGTCGTCGCCGATGATCCACACGTTGTTGTCGACGTCCCAGGTGCCGCCGTCGAGCGAGAACGTGCCGGAGGTGACGAGGTGGTCGACGCGGACGCGGGGGCCGGTCTCGGAGGTGGCCTCGGCGCGGGCCGTGGGGTCGGCGGCCATCAGAAGACCACCACCGAACGCAGCACGTCGCCCTGGTGCATCCGCTCGAACGCCTTCTCCACGTCGTCGATCCCGATCGTCTCCGTGACGAACGCGCCGAGGTCGAGCCGCCCCTGCTGGTGCAGGTCGACGAGGATCGGGAAGTCGCGGGAGGGCAGGCAGTCGCCGTACCAGGAGGACTTGAGCGCGCCGCCGCGCCCGAAGACGTCGAGCAGCGGCAGTTCCAGCTTCATCTCGGGCGTGGGGACGCCCACCAGGACGACGGTCCCCGCGAGGTCACGGGCGTAGAACGCCTGCTCGTACGTCTCGGGGCGGCCGACCGCGTCGATGACGACGTCCGCGCCGAAGCCGCCGGTCAGCTCGCGGATCGCGGCGACGGGGTCGGTGGACTTCGAGTTGACGGCGTGGGTGGCGCCCATCGACTTCGCGGTCTCCAGCTTCCGGTCGTCGATGTCGACGGCGATGATGCGGGCGGCCCCGGCGAGCCGGGCGCCGGCGATGGCGGCGTCCCCGACGCCGCCGCAGCCGATGACGGCGACGGAGTCGCCGCGGCCGACCGCGCCGGTGTTGATGGCGGCGCCGATGCCGGCCATGACGCCGCAGCCGAGCAGGCCGGCGACGGCCGGGGAGACGCTCGGGTCGACCTTGGTGCACTGCCCGGCGGCGACCAGGGTCTTCTCCGCGAACGCGCCGATGCCGAGCGCCGGGGACAGCTCGGTGCCGTCCTTGAGGGTCATCTTCTGCTTCGCGTTGTGGGTGTCGAAGCAGTACTGCGGGCGGCCCCGGCGGCAGGCGCGGCACTCGCCGCACACGGCGCGCCAGTTGAGGATGACGAAGTCGCCGGGGGCGAGGTCGCCGGAGCCCTCCCCCACGGACTCCACGACGCCGGCCGCCTCGTGTCCGAGGAGGAAGGGGAATTCGTCGTTGATGCCGCCCTGCTTGTAGTGCAGGTCGGTGTGGCACACGCCGCACGCCTGCACCCGCACCACGGCCTCGCCCGGCCCCGGGTCCGGTACCACGATCGTCTCCACCCGGACCGGTCGGTCCTTGCCGGGTGCGATGACTCCGCGTACTTCCTGCGCCATGATCGGCCAGCCCTTCTCTTCGGAAATCTGCCCATACCGTACGCGGGCCGGGCGGGTGCGCCCAGCCGCCTCGCACCGCCTGTACGGGCGCGGCGCCGCCCTCGTACCCCGTCCGGGCTCTCCGCGCGTAGACAACCCTTGACGGGCTCTTATCCACGCTTTAGTTTCACGCTGCACCTGTACGCACCCTCGTGTGCACCCTCAGCGCCTTCTGGAGACCCCGCGTGGCCCTCAACGCCTTCACTCGCTCATCTACGCGCGTCCGCGTCGCGGCCGCGGCCGTCGCCCTCGCCGCCGCCGGCGGCGGCCTGTTCGCGGCGGGCTCGGCCTCCGCCGACCACTCCGTGCCCCGCTCGGACAAGGAGATCCCGAACCTCACGAAGGTCACCGACAAGATCAAGGCGTACTACGGCGACACGGTGACGCCCTCCGGCGAGCACTACGCCTCCCCGTACAGCAGCTACGCCAAGCAGCTCGCGAGCATCGAGAAGAAGGCCGAGCGCCACCTGGACCGCGCGGCGGAGAAGGCGGCGCACGACAACAGCAAGCACGGGAGCCACGGGAAGCACAGCAAGCCCGCGATCGTGCTCGACCTCGACGACACCACGCTCCTCTCGTACAACTACGAGCTGGAGCAGGGCTTCCACTTCACGCCCGAGTCGCAGGACGAGTACCTGAAGAACAAGGACATGGCGGCCGTCTTCGGCATGCCGGAGCTGGTCAACCGGGCGCAGGCCAGGGGGATCACGGTGTTCTTCGTGACCGGCCGCGACGAGCACCAGCGCGAGTGGAGCGCCCGCAACCTCAAGAACGCCGGCTACCGGGCCGCCGCGGACCGCGCCCACCTCTACCTGCAGAACAAGAAGACGCCGCCGTCGTACCTGCCGTGCGGCTCCACGTGCACGACGGTCGAGTACAAGGCGGGCACCCGCAAGCACATCGAGTCCCAGGGCTACAAGATCGTCGCGAACTTCGGCGACCAGTACAGCGACCTGTCCGGCGGCTACGCGGAGAAGTCCGTCAAGCTCCCCAACCCGATGTACTACCTGCCCTGACCCTGACCGCGTTTGGGCAGCGGAACGCGCGTCAGGTCCCGGGCGACGGTGAGCTCGCCGTCGAACCCCGCCGCCCGGGCCTGGCGCTCGAACTCCGAGGGGTCCGCGTACCGCTGCGAGAAGTGCGTCAGCACCAGATGCCGTACGCCCGCGCCCGCCGCGACGCGCGCGGCCTGGGCCGCGGTCAGGTGCCCGTGCTCGACGGCGAGCCGCTCGTCCTCGTCGAGGAACGTCGACTCGATCACCAGCATGTCGCACCCCTCGGCGAGCTCGTACACGCCCTCGCACAGCCGGGTGTCCATCACGAAGGCGAACCGCTGGCCGCGCCGCACCTCGCTCACCTCGTCGAGCGAGACACCGCGCAGGCTCCCCTCCCGGTGCAGCCGGCCCACGTCCGGCCCCGTGATGCCGCGCTCCGCGAGCCGCTCGGGCAGCATCCGCCGCCCGTCGGGCTCGACGAGGCGGTAGCCGTAGGACTCGACGGGATGCGACAGCTTGCGCGCGACCAGCTCGTACGAGGAGGTCTCGGCGAGCGTCCCCCCGCTCCCCGATACGGGCTCCTGGACGAGCCGCACGGTCTCGCGGTAGGCGGTCGCGTACCGCAGCCGGTCGAAGAAGTGCTGACCGCTGCGGGGGTAGTGGGCGACGACGGGGTGCGGCACGCGGTCGAGGTTGATGCGCTGGATGACCCCGGCGAGCCCGAGGGAGTGGTCGCCGTGGAAGTGCGTGACGCACAGGCGGTTCAGATCGTGCGCCGCCACCCCGGCGCGCAGCATCTGCCGCTGCGTGCCCTCGCCGGGATCGAAGAGGATGCCCTCGCCGTCCCAGCGCAGCAGATAGCCGTTGTGGTTGCGGTGCCGGGTCGGCACCTGGCTGGCGGTGCCGAGGACGACGAGTTCACGTACGGACAAGGACCCGCTCCCGGCTATCCGGGGGGCCAGTTGAGGCCGCGCCCGCCGAGCACGTGGGCGTGCGCGTGGAAGACGGTCTGCCCCGCGCCGGCGCCGGTGTTGAAGATGATCCGGTACCCGGTCCCGTCGACCTTCTCCTCCCGCGCGATCTCCCCGGCCTCGCGCAGCACGTCGGCGGCGATGGCCGGTTCGGCGGCGGCGAGCGAGGCGGCGTCGGGGTAGTGCGCCTTGGGGATCACCAGGACGTGCGTGGGCGCCTGCGGGTTGATGTCCCGGAACGCCACGGTGCTCTCGCTCTCCCGCACGACGGTCGCCGGCACCTCCTTCGCCGCGATCTTGCAGAACAGGCAGTCGGCCTGCGCTTCTCCCGCCACCGGTGGGCTCCTCCCGAGTCGTGTGGACGCGCGCAGGTTCGCGCGTACGAACGGGATGCTACCGGCCGGGACCGACGGCCCGATGATCGGTGAGGCGGGACGGGCGTCACTTCCCGGGGAGGGTGGTGGAGCAGCTGTCGGAGGGCCAGGGCTGCGGGGACCAGCTGGGCTGACCGGGCTGACTCGACGGACCGGGCTGATCAGTCCGACCGGTCCGGCCGGGCTCGGGCGGGGTGGCGGAGGCGTCCCCGGCGCAGGAGCCGAGCACGGTGGAGGTGAAGACGGTGCGGCCGCCGACCTTGGCGGTGAGGTTGCCGCGGACGCAGGAGTCACCGCTGATGCCGGTCACACGCCCGTAGACGATGATCTTCTTCCCGTCCCGGGTCTGCCCCTGGCAGTCGACGCCGACGGCGGTCACCGGCGGCGGGGACCCCTCGCCCTTCTTCCCCGTCCCCTCGACCTGCCCGGAACAGGCGAGCCACTGCACGGTGACGTGGTTGCGCTCCAGCGCGCGGGTGGCGAGCTGATCGGTGGTGACGGAGACACTGATGGTGCTGAGCCCACCCGCGGTCGGCTCACACCCCACCAACGCCCCCACTCCAACCCCAACCACCCCCACCACCCCGATCCCCCACAACACCCTCCGACCCCGTAACCACCTGAATACCCCCATAGAGGACAGACTCCCACCACGGCGCCAGCGGTACCAGAGCTTCATCGGCCACTCCTGAAGGGGCGCGACCTCATACCCTTGGCGCGGGCGCCGCCCCTCAGGACCGGCCGTCCGGCTCCGCCTGACTGAAGACAACGGTCGGCTGTTGATCACTACAGAGGAAACTCATTGACCCTGGGATGCATTCCGAGGTCAAATCCTGGATCGCTGGACATGACAAACCGCGCTTGTCTTTAGTCATACAGGAACATACTCAAGCAGCGACGGCATCGCAGCGTGGTCACTCCCTTCCATCGTCACCACAACTCGCTTACCCGTAGAGTCACCAAGCCTGCAAATGAACTTTTCAAGTTGAGTGAACGCTTCAAAATCCACCACATCCGAAGGGTCGAACGTGAATTCGATCTCATCCACTTCAAAGAAATACGAAGTGAACCAAACGCTCCCCACCTGGACAGCGAGCGAAGCCGACTCTTCTGGTTCACCCTCCAAACGTTCGAATACCTCCCTGGCGGAGGGAAGCCCCCGGTCGGAGGCTTCGAGAAGCGTCCAAGAAAATGACACCTCCCACCCTGCAGACTCCAGCGAGTCGAAAACTCGCTGCCAGTCGCCAATTTCCGCATCGAGGATACAGACGTCGCGCAAGGAACCATCGAACACGAAGTCTTCAACGCGATACCGCAACCGACTGCCCATCTGCTCACCCGTCACAGAAAACCTTCAAACGTCATCTTGCCGTTGCGCCAGCTCCATCGAGCGCCCCAGCCACCCTTGACCCGAAAATCACGGGTGATCCCACCATAGTGGGATGAGGCCGACGTGTTGACCGACTCCACAACACTGGGGTCCGTCAAGATGTCATGGATCATTTCATTCGCGACCGCGGTACGCTCACTATTCGTGAGCTTACCAAAATTATATTTATCCACATGGGCCTGGCCGCGCTTGGCGATGTTCCCCGGACTCGGGTCGCCATGCTTCTGCAAAGCCCTTCCGGCGGGCGACAACTGCCCCTTCTTTATATCCGTTGCTTCCTTGTAAAGATCATCGACACTGAAATTGCAGGGCGAAAGCCCAAGCGGGTCCAGCGAAGAAAGAGGAGCGCGCACATACGTATAGTGATTGTCCGCAGGTTCGAGCCCCAAGGGGTCAGGACTGGCGTAGCGCGCTGTTTCAGGGTCGTAGTGACGGAAGTAGTTGTAGTTGAGGCCGGTTTCCGGGTCTGCGTATTGGCCGGGGTAGCGGAGTGGGCACGCTGCGGGAGCAGGGTCTGTCGGGGCGGGGAAACGCGTGCCCCAGAGGGTGGTGCGGTGCTGCCAGACTATTTCCCCGGCAGGGGTGATCAACTCCGTCGGGGTGCCGACCAGGTCGGTGACGACCGCGTGGAAGTGGGCGCCCTCGGACGGGTCCGATAGTTCCGCGTACTTCGTGATCAGCGACTCGCCCGCCGCACGGCTCGGCGGACGATGGTCCGTTTGGGTCACAGGACGGTGGGTGTCCGGGGCGTAGTCCCAGGTTGTCGCCCGCCCGGCGGGCGTCAGCTGCTCCGCCAAGCGCGAACCGTCCCAGGTGAAGGCCGTCTCCTCCGCCACCTCCCCCGTTTCCGTCAAGCGCTGCTTGGATATTCGGCGGCCCAAGGGGTCATAGGCATAGGCCCAGGTTTCGCCGGACGGGGTTGTCGCGCTCGTCAGGCGGTCTTCCGCGTTCCACCTGTACGTCCACGTCCGTATCCGGCCGTTGAGGAGTCTGCTGCGCTTTCGGGTCAGGCGGCCCTGCGCGTCGTGTTCGTAGGTTGTTCTGCCTGCCTTGCGGATCAGGGTGCCGTCGAAAACCCGCGCGCCCGGGTTCTCGTGTGCCGGGGCCTCAGCGCGTGTCAGGTTGCCGGCGCAATCATAGGCGTAACGCTCCGTCCAGCCATGGGCGTTCACCCCCGATACCCGCCCCATATGGTCCAGGTCGAAGCGACGGGTACCCGAGGTCAATTCGCGGATTTCGGTGAGGTTGCCGTCCGGGCGGTAGGCATAGGCGCGGTGTTGCAGCAAGCCGTCCGCTTGCGTGGCGCGGACTGACTGTGCGGTCAGGCGGTCGTTGTTGTCCCAGGTCTGCCGCAGAATCGACCCGCCCGCCAGAGAGCGTTCCGTTTCCCTCCCCGCAGCGTCGTACGCGAAAGTCAACGTCCCTGCTTCCGAACGCAGTTCGACCGGGCGTCCTTCCTCGTCGTACGTCCATTCCGACGACAAGCCGGTCGGCGTCACCCGACGCGTACGGCGGCCCAGCGCGTCGTAGGCGTACCTCGTCGTGCGGCCGTTCACCGATTCCGTCAGCACACGCCCCAGCGCGTCCCGCTCGATGACCAGTGCCGCGTCCGCGTTCGTCGCCCCCGTCAAAGCACCCGCGGCGTCATACGCGTACGTCGTGACCTCGTCATCGTCACCGTCGCGCTGCTCCACGATCCGGCCCAGCACATCCCGCGTGAACCGCAGCGCCTCCCCCGCACCGTTCGTCCGCGCGGCCAGACCGCCCGCCGCGTCATGCTCGTACGTCAGCGTCCGGCCGTCGAAGTCCGTCTCCGATGCCAGGCGGCCCGCCGGGTCGTACTCATAGCTCCAGGTCAGCCCCTGCGGGTTCGTGACCTCCGTCAGCCGCAGCTCCGTGTCGTACGCGAAGGCGTACACCGCGCCGTCCGGGTCCGTGCGCGTCGCCGGGACGTCGAAATGCGTGGGCGTCTGGCGCGTGATGTTCCCCGCCGCGTCCGTATAGGTGAGGAGGTTGCCCTCCCCGTCCCACTCCCAGGTCTCCCGCGCCCCGTCCGGCAGTTCCCGCAGGCGGGGTTTGCCCTCCGTCGTCCACTGCATCCGCGTCGTGTGCCCCAGGGGGTCGGTCGTCTCGACGACACGGCCGAAGGCGTCACGGCGGACGGTGGTCGTGCGGCCCAGGGCGTCGGTGACGGCCGCGGGGAGTCCTGCCGCGTCGACGGTCACGCGGCGGGTGTGACCGAGCGGGTCCGTGACCGCGATCAAGTGGCCTGCGGCGTCGTACGCGTAGTGCGTCTCCGCGCCCATGGGGTCGGCGGTGAGCGTGAGGTTCCCGCGCTCGTCGTACGTGTGCCGCCACACCGCGCCGCCCGGCTCGACGACCTCCACCGGCCGGCCGAGTCCGTTGTACGCGGCGCGTCCGGCCGAGCCGTCCGGCAGGACCACTTCGGTCAGGTTCCCGACATCGTCGTGGGCGTAGCGCGTCGTGCGGCCCAACGGGTCCGTCACGGCGGTGCGAAGGTCGCCCCGGTCGTTCCACTCGGTGCGGGTGACATGGCCCAGCGGGTCGGTCTCCGCGACCACCTGGCCGTCGGTGTTGTACCGGTATGCGGTACGACGGCCCAGCGAATCGGTGTACACCGTCGTGTGCGCCTCGTCGTCGTAGGCGAGCGAACCCGAGAGGACTCCGTCGCTCCCCTCCGTACGCACCACCCGGCCCCGGCCGTCGTAGACGTATGCGAACGACGTTCCGTTCCGGTCGGTCCAGGAGGTGACCCGCCCGGCCTCGTCGTACGTGAACCGCAACGGCTTGCCGCTGGAGTTGACGACCTCGGCCAGATTGCCCGCGGCGTCATAGCCGTAGCGCACCACCGCCGTGCCGCCGCTGCCGACGCCGCGCGGCCCCCGCTCGTAGCGCGACGGCGCCTCCTCCAGCAGCCGCAGCGCGGTGATCCGCGGCCCCTGCGTATCGACGGCCAGGTAGTAGCCGCCGCTGTGGCGGATCCCGGTCGGAACGCCCTCGGCCGTGCGCTCCACGTCCATACGCGCGCCATTGCGGTCACGCCGGCTCTCCAACGGCAGTTCCACCGTGCCCGGTTCGGCGGTCGGCCGGGAATGGCCGAAGGTGCGGACGACCCCCGTACCGGGATCCGTGATGGTCACGGTCCCGTCCGGCCGCCCGTCCCACTCCAGCGGCCAGCGCGCGCCCTTCACCGGCAGCACCGGTTCCCGGGGCCGCGGCACCGGATATACCAGTCGCATTCCGTCTGCGGCGGCGAATACCACGCCCTGCGCGTCGAGCTGAATACGCTCGTCCAGCGTCGAGGCCCACGCCGGACCGAAACACACCCCCGCCCGATACGACGACAGGTGCGTCCGCTCGAAAACCAGCGGCAAGTCGGCGGGCAATTCGAGATCGGTCTGCATCATCAGCATGTCGCCCGACGCGACATCGATGGGCTCCCCGACACACGGCATGTCCTTGCCCCGGCGGCACGCCTGCCCGAGCTTGATCACATTCCGGCGCAGCAGTTCGACGCCCTTGCCGATCGGCTGCGGCAAGCGGAACAGCTCTCCGTTGAGCGGCATTCTGGAGAGGCCCGCCGCGCCGCCGCCGAAAACGCCGCCGTAGAGCATTCCGCTGTTCGCCGCGTCGTTGATCTCCGCCAGGCTGATACCGCTCTGATCGCCTCGGAGTATCTTGACCGGCTGCGCGACGGCCAGATCGAGCGCGACCGTCTCCACGCCGCCGATGGCCGCGCCCGCCAGGGCGTTCGCGGCGATCTCCTCCGCGGCCGTCACGAGAGCCAGTTCGAGTTCGCTGCCGAGCCCGAGAATCCCCTCTACGGCCAGCGCCGCGGGGATGTCCGACAGCCCCGCGGTGAACCACGTCGCCGCGGCCCCCGCCACGATGACCGCGGCGCTGGCCTCGATCGACGTCCACAACTTGTGCCGGGCGTCATCGATCCGACGGGCGAGCTCGTCCAGGCCGTCGGCCATATCGCGGGACGCCTTGGCGAGGTCGTGCAGCCACCCCGCGCCGCCGTCCTTGGCATAGCGCGACCAGAAGACCTCGAAGGCGTCGATCGCCTCGCCCTTGTTGTTGTGGATGAGGGAAGACGCCGCGTGGTGCACCGGCGTATGCACATCGTCGACACGACCGGCGAAGGTCCGCCACGCCTTGGCCGCCTCCCGCAGTTTCCCCGGATCCCCGTCCGGCCAGTGCAGACCCAGGTGTTCGAGAATCCCCTTGGCCTTCTCCGCGGCGCTCACTCGCCGCCCTTGCCCGGCCCGGCTGCCTTCGTCCTGGTGAAGATGCCCGCGATCGCCTCGTCATTGTCGACGTGGCCGTCCGCCATATCGCTCAGCGCCTCATGGACGCTGACGAGCCCCAGCACCAGAATGCCCGCCGAGCTCTCCATCGAGCGGGCGTTGGCGAGGTATTCCGTCCCGAATTTCTTCGCGTCCTCACCCCACGGCTCCCCCAGCCCGTCCAAGGTGTTGATCAGTTCGGACAGCGC
This sequence comes from Streptomyces sp. NPDC050617, assembly GCF_040654795.1. NCBI lineage: Bacteria > Bacillati > Actinomycetota > Actinomycetes > Kitasatosporales > Streptomycetaceae > Streptomyces > Streptomyces sp. NPDC050617. The sequence continues at coordinate 40,734 of NZ_JBFAIS010000025.1, forward strand.
GGAACTCAGCTCCTTGCCCTGCCGCTTGAAGACCGGCGCCGCCGACTTCACGTCCGCCGTCTTGATGTCCAGAACCTTGCCGCTGTCGTGCCCGTCACCCACCGCACGCCTCCCCCGCCGCCTGCCCCCGAGCAAAGACTCACCCTAGGAAGCGGGAGACCACGGCTCGGCCAAAGCACCGCAATGCCCGAGCAAAGGAACGGCTCAGCAAACGAGCCGTCAGCCCCAGCGGCCCGTCCGGCCCAGCAGCAGGGCCGTCGCCGCCGTGCCGGCCGTGGAGGTGCGGAGCACGCTCGGGCCCAGGCGGTACGGTTTCGCGCCCGCTTCGGCGAAAGCGGCCAGTTCGTCCGGGGAGACGCCGCCTTCGGGGCCGACGATCAGGATGATGTCGCCGGTCCGCGGGAGCGGGGTGATGGCCAGGGGGGTGCTGCCCTCCTCATGGAGGACCGCGGTGAAGGGGGCGTCCGCGAGGAGGGCCGCCACCTGACGTGTCGTCATGAGGTCGGACACCTGCGGGAACCGCAGGCGGCGCGACTGCTTGCCCGCCTCGCGGGCCGTGGCGCGCCACTTGCCCAGGGCCTTGAGGCCGCGGTCGCCCTTCCACTGCGTGACGCAGCGCGACGCCGCCCACGGGACGATGGCGTCCACGCCCGTCTCCGTCATCGTCTCCACCGCCAGTTCCCCGCGGTCGCCCTTGGGGAGGGCCTGGACGACGGTGATACGGGGCTGCGCGGGCGGTTCCGTACGGACCTCCGTCACGGACACCTCCAGGCGGTCCTTGCCCTCCACGGCCGCCACCGTGCCGTACGCGCCCACGCCCTCGCCATCCGTAAGGGTGACCTCCTCACCCGCCCGCAGGCGGCGGACCGAGACCGCGTGCCGCCCCTCAGGGCCCGTGAGCGCGACCACGGAGCCCGCCTCCGTACCCGCCAGCGAGTCCGCCAGGAACACCGGCGCCGTCATACGACCTCTCCCTGCGAACGGTGTGCCGCCCGTACCCCGTGCCCCGACCCGTGCGACGCGTGCCGCCCGCTCGAACCGCCCGCCCCGGCCACCGACCCCTCCGCCAACGCCCCCCGCGCCGACTCCAGTTCGGCCACCAGCACCTCCACCAGCTGGCCCGCCGGCAGTTCCCGCGCCAGGCGGTGGCCCTGGCCCGCCCACAGGGCCATGCCCTGCGGGTCGCCCGCCTTCGCCGCGGCCTTGCGCAGGCCCGAGGTGAGGAAGTGGAGCTGCGGGTAGGCCGCCGGCGCGTACGGGCCGTGTTCGCGCATGAAGCGGTTGACCAGGCCGCGGGCCGGGCGGCCCGAGAAGGCGCGGGTGAGCTCGGTGCGTACGAACACGGGGTCGGTCAGCGCCCGCTTGTGGAGCGTGTGCGCGCCGGACTCCGGACAGACCATGAAGGCCGTCCCGAGCTGGGCCGCGACCGCGCCCGCGGCCAGCACCGAGGCGATCTGGGCGCCGCGCATCAGGCCGCCCGCCGCGATCACCGGTATCTGCACGGTCTCCTGGACCTGGGTGATCAGCGCGAGGAGCCCGAACCCCGCGCCCGTACCGTCGGCGTGCGGGTCGTCGCGGTGGGTGCTCTGGTGGCCGCCGGCCTCGATGCCCTGGACGCAGACGGCGTCGGCCCCCGACCACTGCGCGGCCTGCGCCTCGGCGGCCGAGGTCGCGGTGACGACCGTCGCCGTACCGACCCTGGCGAAGGTCTCGAAGACCGCGCGCGAGGGGCAGCCGAACGTGAAGGAGACGGCCGGCACCGGGTCGTCGGCGAGGATCGCGAGCTTGGCGTCGTACGCGTCGTCCGTGCCGCAGTCCGTGTCGCCGAGCGGCGTCTCGTACCACGCGGCCTCGCCCGCCAGCTGCTCGCGGTAGACCTCGACCGCCGCCGGGTCCGCCACGGAGGGCTGCGGCATGAAGAGGTTCACGCCGAAGGGCCGGTCGGTCAGACTGCGGATCTGCTTGATCTCCTCGTACATCGCTTCCGGCGTCTTGTAGCCGGCGGCGAGGAAGCCGAGCCCGCCCGCTTCGCTCACGGCGGCGGCCAGCGCGGGAGTGGAAGCGCCGCCCGCCATGGGGGCCTGCACGATCGGGTATCGGTAAAGATCGGTCAGAGCACAGGGCATGACCACATAGTGTCACGCCCTCCACGATGATTCGTCATCGGCGGGTTTGCCCGCCATGGCCCGACCACTGCCCGGCCAGGGCCTGGATATGGCCCGAATACTGCCCATCTGCTGCCCACCCGCTGCCCGGCGACGGCGCATCCGCCGTGTAGGCCAGCGCCCGTGCCGCGTGCGGTCCGCGCCCGGCCACCACGGCCGACGGCCGTCAGGCGATGATGATCCCCTGACGGCCGCTGAGCTGACATTCCACCCGGCCTACCGGCCGTTGAAAGCGTCCTTCAACCGCGAGAACAGCCCCTGCTGCCCCGGCTTGAACTCGCCCGTCGGCCGCTCCTCGCCCCGCAGCTTCGCGAGCTGGCGCAGCAGATCCTCCTGCTGCGGGTCCAGCTTGCTGGGCGTCAGCACCTCGACGTGCACGATGAGGTCGCCGCGCCCGCCGCCCCGCAGATGCGTGACGCCGCGCTGGTGCAGCGGGATCGACTGGCCGGACTGGGTGCCGGGCCGGATGTCGACCTCCTCCATCCCGTCGAGCGTCTCCAGCGGCACCTTCGTGCCGAGGGAGGCCGCGGTCATCGGGATGGTGACCGTGCAGTGCAGATCGTCGCCGCGCCGCTGGAAGACCGGGTGCGGGTTCTCGTGGATCTCCACGTACAGGTCGCCGGCCGGGCCGCCGCCGGGGCCGACCTCGCCCTCGCCCGCGAGCTGGATGCGGGTGCCCTTGTCGACGCCTGCCGGGATCTTGACCGTGAGCGTACGGCGGGACCGTACGCGCCCGTCGCCCGCGCACTCCGGGCACGGGGTCGGCACCACGGTGCCGAAGCCCTGGCACTGCGGGCACGGCCGCGAGGTCATGACCTGGCCGAGGAAGGACCGGGTGACCTGCGAGACCTCGCCGCGGCCGCGGCACATGTCGCAGGTCTGCGCGGACGTGCCGGGGGCCGCACCCTCGCCGCTGCAGGTCGCGCAGACGATCGCCGTATCGACCTGGATGTCCTTCGTGGTGCCGAACGCGGCCTCGTCCAGGTCGATGTCGAGCCGGATCATGGCGTCCTGGCCGCGTCGGGTGCGCGACCGCGGGCCACGCTGCGACGACTGCCCGAAGAAGGCGTCCATGATGTCGGAGAAGTTGCCGAAGCCCGCGCCGAAGCCGCCGGCTCCGCCGGCGCCGCCCGCGGACTGCGAGAGCGGGTCGCCGCCGAGGTCGTAGACCTGCTTCTTCTGCGGGTCCGACAGCACCTCGTAAGCGGCGTTGATCTCCTTGAACCGCTCCTGGGTCTTCGGATCCGGGTTCACATCCGGGTGAAGCTCGCGCGCCAGTCTCCGGAAAGCCTTCTTGATCTCGTCCTGCGAGGCGTCCCGTCGTACGCCGAGGACCGCGTAGTAGTCCGTGGCCACTTACGACTCCGCCAGGATCTGTCCGACGTAACGTGCCACTGCGCGTACCGCTCCCATCGTTCCGGGGTAGTCCATGCGGGTCGGTCCGACCACGCCGAGTTTGGCGACTGCCTCGTCGCCCGAACCGTAGCCGACGGCGACCACCGATGTGGACGTCAGCCCTTCATGAGCATTCTCATGCCCGATGCGTACGGTCATGCCGGAATCCTTGGCCTCGCCCAGCAGCTTGAGGAGCACGACCTGCTCCTCCAGCGCCTCCAGCACCGGCCGGATCACCAACGGGAAATCATGCCCGAATCGAGTCAGGTTGGAGGTGCCGCCGATCATCAGCCGCTCCTCGGTCTCCTCGACCAGGGTCTCCAGCAGAGTCGCCAGCACCGTCGAAACGGTTCCTCTGTCCTCCGCCTCGAAGGACTCCGGGAGGTCCTGCACCAGCTGCGGCACATCCGCGAACCGGCGTCCCACCACCCGGCTGTTGAGCCGCGCCCGCAGATCCGCGAGCGCCGCCTCGCCCACCGGCGACGGGCAGTCGACCATACGCTGTTCGACCCGCCCGGTGTCCGTGATCAGCACGAGCATGACGCGGGCCGGGGCCAGCGAGAGCAACTCCACATGGCGCACGGTGGAACGCGTCAGCGACGGGTACTGCACGACGGCGACCTGCCGGGTCAGCTGCGCGAGCAGCCGGACCGTGCGCCCCACCACGTCGTCGAGGTCGACGGCGCCGTCCATGAAGTTCTGGATGGCCCGCCGCTCCGGCGTCGACAGCGGCTTGACGCCCGCCAGCTTGTCCACGAAGAGCCGGTATCCCTTGTCGGTCGGGATGCGGCCCGCGCTCGTGTGGGGCTGGGCGATGAAGCCCTCGTCCTCGAGCGCCGCCATGTCGTTGCGCACCGTGGCCGGGGATACGCCCAGCTGATGCCGCTCCGTGAGCGCCTTGGAGCCGACCGGCTCCTCCGTGCCCACATAGTCCTGGACGATGGCGCGCAGCACTTCAAGCCTGCGTTCGTTCAGCATCGCGCACACCTCCCGTCCAGCCGTCCACCGGGGACTTTCCCCTGTCTCTCACTCGGCGCCCACTTGGCACTCCATGGTCACGAGTGCCAGCCACTCTCAGCCAGTGTACGGCCGGGTGCCACGACCAGGGCAAGGGCGGGCCCGTCGGCGGGACGGGTCCGACGGGCAACCGTATCGCGCTCTCGCCAGACCCTGTCGGCAAACTCCCGTCGTCCGCCGGAGGCGGGCCCCGCAGGGGGCACCTCCCAGCGGTAGCTGGGGGAGTCTGGTGCGTGCTCTCGCAAGGCGGAGGGTCATCCCTGTACTGGGCGTACCGGGATGATCCCGACAACGCGGCGAGAGTGCGTGCCAGGCGTCGCGGGGCAGACGGGAGTTTGCCGACAGGGTCTAGCGTCTGGGTATGGAGAGCCGTTGGGAAGAGGCGCACTGGGAAACGCTCGCGCCGGGGGTCGTGCGGCGCAGGCTGCCGGGCTGGGACTGCACGGTGGGGGCCGTGCTCGGCGATACGGGCGTGCTGGTCGTCGACACCGGGTCGACGCTGCTGGAGGGCGCGGACATCCGCCGCGAGGTGCGGCGGCTCTTCGGCCGTCCCGTGACGCATATCGCTCTGACGCATCCGCACTTCGATCATGTGCTGGGGACGGCGGCGTTCGCCGGGGTGCAGGTGTACGGCGCGGTCGGGCTCGACGATCACCTCGCGGGCGCGAAGGACGCGCTGCGGCAGGACGCGGTACGGCACGGAGTGGACCCCTCCGCCGCCGCGGAGGCCGCCGATCTGCTCGTACGCCCGCATCACACCGTCACCGGCGAGCTGGCCCTCGACCTCGGCGGGCGGCAGGCGCTGCTCGCCAACGTCGGCCCGGGGCACACCGCGCACGACCTGGCGGTGTGCGTGACGGGCCCGCCGGAGATCGTCTTCTGCGGCGATCTGGTCGAGGAGTCCGGCGAACCGCAGGCCGGGCCGGACGCCCTGCCCCGGCTGTGGCCGGCCGCGCTCGACCGGCTGCTGGCGCTCGGCGGCGATGACGCGGTGTACGTGCCCGGTCACGGACGCGTGGTGGACGCCCGTTTCGTCCGTGATCAACGCGACGCTCTGGCGGCCCGCTTCGGCGTGTCGTGACGCGCGCCCCGTCCCGTTTTCTATCGTCTGGCGGATGCGCAGCAGAGAGTACGGCCCCGACCTGACGCCCCCGTGGAAGAAGACCGCGCCCGCCCCCGAGGTGCCGGCCGACCCCGACCTCGTCGTCGAGGAGGTCGGGACGGGCTTCTGCGGCGCGGTGATCCGGTGCGAGAAGACGGCCCAGGGGCCGACGGTGACGCTGGAGGACCGGTTCGGCAAGCACCGGGTCTTCCCGATGGAGCCGCGCGGGTTCCTGCTGGAGGGCCGCGTCGTCACGCTCGTACGGCCGCGGCAGCAGGCCGCGCGGGGCCCGGCCCGTACCGCCTCCGGGTCGGTGGCCGTCCCCGGCGCGCGGGCGCGGGTGGCCCGCGCGGGCCGCATCTACGTCGAGGGCCGCCACGACGCGGAGCTGGTCGAACGCGTCTGGGGCGACGACCTGCGCATCGAGGGCGTCGTCGTCGAGTACCTGGAGGGGATCGACGATCTTCCGTCCATCGTCCGCGACTTCGCCCCCGCGCCGGATGCCCGGCTCGGCGTGCTCGTCGACCACCTGGTGCCGGGCTCCAAGGAGTCCCGCATCGCGGCCGAGGTAACGGATGCGAACGTTCTCGTGGTCGGCCACCCCTATATCGACGTGTGGGAGGCCGTGAAGCCGGCCTCCGTCGGCATCGCGGGCTGGCCGTCGGTCCCGCACGGCCAGGACTGGAAGAAGGGCGTCTGCCGGTCGCTGGGCTGGCCGGAGAACACGGGCGCCGCGTGGCAGCACATCCTCAGCCGGGTGCGCAGCTACAAGGACGTGGAGCCGGCGCTGCTGGGCCGCGTCGAGGAGTTGATCGACTTCGTCACGGGGTGAACGGGCCGGGGCGCCCGTCGAGCCCTCCCGCTAATCGACCAGGTCCCGCACCACGGCGTCCGCCAGCAGCCGCCCGCGCAGCGTGAGCACCGCCCGGCCGCGCTCGTACGGGCCGGGCTCCAGCAGCCCGTCCGCGAGCGCGCGGGCGGCGGCGCGGGCCCCGGCCGGGGCGAGGAGGTCCATGGGGCAGCCGTCGGCGAGCCGCAGTTCCAGCAGGATGCGCTCCACGCGGCGGTCCTCCGCCGACAGGAGCTCGCGGCCCGCGCCGGGCGAGCGGCCGTCGCCGAGCGCCTGGGCGTACGCGCCCGGGTGCTTGGCGTTCCACCACCGCACGCCGCCCACGTGGCTGTGGGCCCCGGGGCCCGCGCCCCACCAGTCCGCGCCGCGCCAGTACAGCTCGTTGTGGCGGCAGCGGCCGGCCTCCGTGGTGGCCCAGTTGGAGACCTCGTACCAGCTGAATCCGGCGGCCGACAGCGCCTCCTCCGTCATCAGGTAGCGGTCCGCGTGCACGTCGTCGTCGGTCATCGGGACCTCGCCGCGGCGGATGCGGCGGGCGAGTTGGGTGCCCTCCTCGACGATCAGCGCGTACGCGGAGACGTGGTCCGGGCCGGCCCCGATCGCGGCCTCCAGGGATGCCTTCCAGTCCGCGTCGCTCTCCCCCGGCGTGCCGTAGATCAGGTCCAGGTTCACGTGGTCGAACCCGGCCGCGCGCGCCTCGGCCACGCACGCCTCGGGCCGGCCGGGCGTGTGCGTACGGTCGAGGATCTTCAGTACGTGCTGCCGCGCGCTTTGCATTCCGAACGAGACGCGCGTGAAGCCGCCGGCCCGCAGCTCCGCCAGGTAGGCCGGGGTCACGGACTCCGGGTTGGCCTCGGTGGTGATCTCCGCGCCGTCCGCGAGGCCGAACTCGTCGCGGATCGCGGCGAGCATGCGCACCAGGTCCGCGGCGGGCAGCAGGGTGGGGGTGCCGCCGCCGACGAAGACGGTCGCCGCGGGGCGGGGGTCGTCGCCCAGCACCTGCCGGGCGAGGCGGATCTCCTGCGCCAGCGTCTCGGCGTAGTTGTCGCGCGAGGCCAGGGCGCCGCCGGAGCCGCGCAGCTCACTGGCCGTGTAGGTGTTGAAGTCGCAGTAGCCGCACCGCGTGGCGCAGTACGGCACGTGCAGATAGAAGCCCAGCGGCCGGTCCGCCGCCTCGGTCAGGGCGTGCGGGGGCAGCGCCCCGTCGTCGGGCACGGGCTCACCATCGGGCAGTACGGAAGGCATGGGCTCCATTGTCCGGCATCGGCGCCGCCGCCCGCTGTCCGGCAGCGGGCGGCGCCGAGCCCGTCCCCCGCTACCGGGCCCGCAGCACCAGCAGCGCCAGGTCGTCGTCCGGCGGCGTCGTCCCGAAATCGTGGACGGCCCGCCGGATGCGCTCGGCGACGCCGCCCGCGCTCAGCCCCGCGCACCCCTCCAGCACCGTCGTCAGCCCGTCGTGGTCGTCGAACAGCTCCGGCAGCTCGGACCCGCGCCGGTGCTCGGTCACCCCGTCCGTCACGCACAGCAGCGTGTCCCCGGGGGCGAGGTCGAAGGTTTCGCTGACGTAGCCGGCGTCCTCCTCCATCACCCCGAGCAGCATCTGCGAGAAGGCGGCGGGGCGGACCGTTCCGTCGGGGCGGAGCAGCAGGGGGAGCGGGTGGCCGGCGCTGGCGAGCGTGCAGCGGACGCCGAGGCCGGGTCCCAGCGGGGCCAGCTCGCCGTAGACCAGGGACAGGAAGCGGGGCGCGCCGCTGTCCGGGCCGCCGTCGTCCGGCGGCTCGACCGGCCCCGCGGCGCCGGTCTCCGTCGCGGTCGCCACGGCCGCCACGGCGCCGACGGCCCCCTCGACCGCGTCCTCGCCGAGCATCCGGTTGAGCCGGTCGAGCACCTCGCCGACGCCGTACCCCTCCTTCGCCAGCAGCCGCATCCACGGCCGTACGAGGCCGGTGACCACGGCGGCCTCCGGGCCGCTGCCGCAGACGTCGCCGAGGGCGAAGCACCAGCGGCCCTCGCCGCCCGCGAAGACGTCGTAGAAGTCGCCGCCCGCGCAGGTGTCGCCGCGCGGCTCGTACACGATGGCGCGCTCGACGCCGGGGATGTCGGCGAGGCTGCGGGGCAGCAGTCCGCGCTGGAGGACCTGGCTGGTGGTGAGCTGCCGCGTGTACTGCCGGGCGGAGGCGAGGGCGAGCGCGACGCGGCGCGCGAAGTCCTCGATGAGGCCGACGACTTCGTCGGGGGTGCGGGTCAGTCCGGCCCGGCCGAGCAGTATCGTTCCGACGCCGCGGCCCCCGGCGACGAGCCGGCAAGCGAGGGCGGTGCCGCCGGGTCCGTAGGCGCCGGGTTCGCCGGGCCAGGGCCAGGAGACGGCGCTGCCGAGGGCGGCGGCGGGCGGCCGGGGCGGGTCCTTCTCCAGGGTGAGCCGCAGGGTTTCGATGCGGCTTTCGCTGGTGTGCCAGACGCGGGACAGGCGCGGCACATGGCCGTCGGTGTCGAGCCAGACCGCGCACCAGTCGGCGAGCCGGGGCACGAGGAGCTGGGCCGCGAGGGAGGCCACCATGTCCTCGTCGAACTGCCCGGCGAGCAGGTCGGACGCCTCGGCGAGGAAGGAGAGCGCGCCGTGGTTGATCCAGTCGGGGTCGGCGGGGCTGTCGCCCGCGCGGCGCGGGGCGGGGGCGAGGATCTCGGCGACGCGCAGGTCGCGCAGGAGCGCCTGGTCGCCGGCGGTGGCGGCCTCGGGCGGCCGCTGGGCGCCGGGCACGACGGGCAACCGGAACCAGACGGTCTTGCTCGTGCGGTGGTACGTCGTGCCCCAGGATTCGGCGCACTCGGCGACCAGCCGCAGGCCGTGGCCGGTGCGCGGCAGTTCGTCGTCGATGTCGCACGGCGGCCGGGCCCGCAGCACGCGGGCCGGGTGGTAGTCCGTGACCTCGACGCAGAGGGAGGACAGCCGTCCGTCGCCGCCGCCTCCGTCGAGGGCGCAGCGCAGCTCGACGGAGGTGCCCGCGTGCACCACCGCGTTGGTCACCAGCTCGCTCACCAGCAGGACGGCGTCCTCGGTGAGCCGGTCGGTGATCCCGCGCGCCGCGGGGAGGGCGAGCGCGGTCCACTCGGCGACGGCGGCCCGTACGAACTGGCGGCCGGCCAGGGGCGCGAGGGAGTTGCCGGGCAGGCGCGTACGGGCCGTGGGCGCGATACGGGCGGCGGCGGGCGGGCCGGGGTCACCGGGGAGGGGGTCCTCCGGGCCGGTCCTGCCGCGGCCGGGCTCGTTCGGGACGGGCCCGTTCAGGACGGCCTCGTGCGGTGCGGGCGCGTCCGGGACGGGCCCGTTCGGTACGGGCTCGGCCTGGCTGGATCCAGCCGTCTCGACGTGTCCGGGAACGGTGTGCGAGGGGACCCCGTGCGGCTCCGCCGCACCCCATTGAACAGAAGATGATGTACCCACCGGGTAGCTCCTGACCAGTTCCGGCATAGTGCCGTTTCCGACACCGACAGAGTGACAGACTGACCGCGCTCATATGCACCGAGTTACGTAAGTGGGTCGCCATGAGTGGAGAAACCGCTGTTCCGGGGGCAGTCATCGCCGCGGGGGACACGCAGGGCCAGTGGGTACGAGCCGCCGAGCTGCGGCCGCTGCTCAGCGCGCTGACCGCGTTGAGCGACGGCGACTTCCGGGTCCGGATGTCCGGCGCGCAGACCGGCGTGCTGGCGGAACTGGCCGTCGCGTTCAACCAGGTGGTGGCTCGTAATGAACACTTCTCGGACGAACTGACGCGGGTGCGCAGGGAAGTGGTGCGGCAGGGCCGGCTGGACGAGCGGGTGGAGCCGAGTCCGGGGCAGGGCCACTGGGCGATGAGCGTGCAGGCGACGAACACCCTCATCGACGCCCTCGTCACCCCGGCCGCGAACGCCACGCGGGTGCTGGACGCGGTCGCGGGCGGCGACCTCACGCAGCGCGTGGACCTGCACGACGGCAACCGGCCGCTCCGCGGCGACCTGCGGCGGCTGGGCCGCGCGGTCAACAAGATGGTGGACCAGCTGTCGCTGTTCACCGGCGAGGTGACGCGGGTGGCCCGCGAGGTGGGCACCGAGGGACGGCTCGGCGGCCGGGCCAAGGTGGCCGGTCTGTCGGGGAGTTGGCGGGATGTGACCGAGGCGGTCAACACGATGGCCGCGCGGCTGACCGCGCAGGTCCGGGACATCGCGGTGGTGACGACGGCGGTGGCGCGCGGCGATCTGACGCGGCAGGTCACGATCGAGGCGACCGGCGAGCTGCTGGAGCTCAAGCTGACGGTGAACACGATGGTGGACCAGCTCTCCGCGTTCGCCGACGAGGTCACCCGCGTGGCCCGCGAGGTGGGCACCGAGGGCCAGTTGGGCGGCCGGGCGCAGGTGCGAGGGGTGTCCGGCGTCTGGAAGGACCTCACCGACAACGTCAACTTCATGGCCTCCAACCTGACGTCCCAGGTCCGCAACATCGCCCAGGTCACCACGGCCGTCGCCAACGGCGACCTGTCGCAGAAGATCACGGTGGACGCGCAGGGCGAGATCCTCCAGCTCAAGTCCACCGTGAACACGATGGTGGACCAGCTCTCCGCGTTCGCCGACGAGGTCACCCGCGTCGCCCGCGAGGTCGGCACGGACGGCAGACTCGGCGGCCGGGCCCAGGTGCGAGGGGTCTCCGGCGTCTGGAAGGACCTCACCGACAACGTCAACTTCATGGCGGACAACCTCACTTCGCAGGTCCGCAACATCGCCCAGGTGGCGACGGCGGTGGCGCAGGGCGACCTCGGCAAGACGATCACCGTGGAGGCGAAGGGCGAGATCCTGGAGCTGAAGTCGACGATCAACACGATGGTGGACCAGCTCTCCGCGTTCGCCGACGAGGTCACCCGCGTCGCCCGCGAGGTCGGCACCGAGGGCAACCTCGGCGGCCAGGCGCAGGTGCGGGGCGTCTCCGGGGTCTGGAAGGACCTCACCGACAACGTCAACTTCATGGCCTCCAACCTGACCTCGCAGGTCCGCAACATCGCGCAGGTCACGACGTCGGTGGCGGACGGGGACCTGTCGAAGAAGATCACCGTGGACGCGCGCGGCGAGATCCTGGAGCTGAAGGACACCATCAACACGATGGTCGACCAGCTGCGGGCGTTCGCGGACGAGGTGACCCGCGTGGCCCGCGAGGTCGGCACGGACGGCAACCTCGGCGGCCGGGCCCAGGTGCGGGGCGTCTCCGGCGTCTGGAAGGACCTCACCGACAACGTCAACTTCATGGCGGACAACCTCACTTCGCAGGTCCGCAACATCGCCCAGGTCACCACGGCCGTCGCCAACGGCGACCTGTCGAAGAAGATCGATGTGGACGCGCGCGGCGAGATCCTGGAGCTGAAGACGGCCATCAACACGATGGTCGACACGCTCTCCTCGTTCTCCGCCGAGGTCACCCGCGTCGCCCGCGAGGTCGGCACGGAGGGCCACCTCGGCGGCCAGGCGCGCGTCGAGGGCGTGTACGGCACGTGGAAGCGGCTCACGACGAACGTCAACGAGCTGGCGTCGAACCTCACCACGCAGGTCCGCGCCATCGCGGAGGTCGCCAGCGCCGTGGCCCAGGGGGACATGTCGCGCTCGATCACGGTGGAGACCCAGGGCGAGGTCGCCGAGCTCAAGAACAACATCAATCTGATGGTGGCCAACCTCCGCGAGACGACCCGCGCCAAGGACTGGCTGGAGTCGAACCTGGCCCGGCTGGCCGGTCTGATGCAGGGGCACCGGGATCTGATGGAGGTCGCGGATCTGATCCTGCGCGAGCTGACCCCGCTGGTGAACGCGCAGTACGGGGCGTTCTTCCTCGCCGAGCCGGACGAGGGCGCGGCCGACGCGGCGGAGGCGAGCGCCCGCGGCCTGGCGTTCATCGCGGGCTACGGCTCCGCGCAGGGCGCCACGGTGGACACGCCGGGGATGCCCGGCCACGGGCTGGTGCGGCAGGCGGCGCTGGAGAAGAAGCGCATCCTGGTGGAGGAGGCGCCGCCCGGCTACATCAAGATCAATTCAGGGCTGGGGGAAGCCGCCCCGGCCAGCGTCGTCATCATCCCGATCCTCTTCGAGGACCAGTTACTGGGCGTCATCGAACTGGCCTCCTTCTCCCACTTCTCCGATGTTCACCTGGCGTTCTTCGACCAGTTCGTCACCACCATCGGCGTCGCGATCAACACCATCATCGCCAACTCCCGCACCGAGTCGCTGCTGAGCGAGTCCCAGCGCCTCGCGCAGCAGCTCCAGGAGCGCTCGGACGAACTCCAGGGCCAGCAGGCCCAGCTGCAGCGTTCCAACGCGGAGCTGGAGGAGAAGGCGGCGCTGCTGGCCACCTCCTCGCAGTACAAGTCAGAGTTCCTGGCGAACATGTCGCACGAGCTGCGGACGCCGCTCAACTCGCTGCTCATCCTGGCCCGGCTGCTCTCCGACAACCCGGACGGGCGCCTCTCCGACCAGGAGGTGCAGTTCGCCACGACCATCCACCGCTCCGGCTCCGACCTGCTCCAGCTGATCAACGACATCCTCGACCTGTCGAAGATCGAGGCCGGCCGGATGGACGTACGCCCCAAGAAGCTGCCGCTGATAAAGATCCTCGACTATGTGCACGCCACCTTCCGGCCCGTCACCATCGACCGGGGGCTCGCCTTCGAGGTCACGGTCGGCGAGGACGTACCGCGGGAGATGTTCTCGGACGAGCAGCGGCTCCAGCAGATCCTGCGCAACCTGCTCTCCAACGCCATCAAGTTCACCGCGACCGGGAAGATCGTGCTGCGCGTGGAGCGAGCAGCGGCCGAGGAGGGCGGCGAGGACCAGATCGGCTTCGCCGTCAGCGACACCGGCATCGGCATCCCCGCCGACAAGCTCTCCGCCGTCTTCGAAGCGTTCCAGCAGGCCGACGGCACCACCAACCGCAAGTACGGCGGCACCGGCCTCGGCCTCTCCATCAGCCGCGAGATCGCCGGGCTGCTCGGCGGGCGCATCGCCGCGGAGAGCGAGCCCGGCAAGGGCTCGACCTTCACCCTGTACGTGCCGCCCGTCTGGCCCGGCCACCCGGCGGACCCCGACGCCGACGCCCCGGGCCTCGCCGCGCGCCCGCGTCTGCACCGGGTCCAGGAGGGCCACGACGCCCCGGAGGAGCTGAACTGGCCCACCGCGACCCGGCTCGACGAGTGGCGGACCGGCCGGGCCGGCGAGGTCCTGGACGGCAACCGGGTGCTGATCATCGACGACGACATCCGCAACGTCTTCGCCCTCACCCATGTACTGAGCCGGGTGGGCATGCCCGTGGTCTACGCGGAGAACGGGCGGGAGGGCATCGAGCAGCTGGAGATCAACCCGGATGTCGCGCTGGTGCTGATGGACATCATGATGCCGGAGCTCGACGGCTACGAGACGATCGACGCCATCCGCCGCACCCCGCGCTTCGCCGAACTGCCGATCATCGCCCTCACCGCCAAGGCCATGCCCGGTGACCGCGAGAAGTCCATCGCCGTCGGCGCCTCGGACTACGTCACCAAGCCGGTGGACGTGGACCACCTGCTCACCGTCGCGCTCCGACTGCTGGACCCCGACGCCCCCGCACCGACCGCAGAGTCGGCCGAGAACACCGCGAGGCCCTCATGAGCCCTGGCTCCACCGCGACCCCCGAGGCCCCCGGGGCCGCCGACCGGGCGAGCATCCTCCTCGTAGACGACATGGACGACAATCTCGCCGCCCTGGAGGCCGTGCTGACCTCCCTGGGCGAGCCGCTGGTGCGCGCCCGGTCCGGGGAGGAGGCGATGAAGGCGCTGCTGCGCCAGGAGTTCGCCGTCGTGCTCCTCGATGTGCTGATGCCCGGCATGGACGGCTTCGAGACCGCCGCCAACATCAAGCGGCTCGATCAGACGAAGGACGTGCCGATCATCTTCCTGACCGGCACGGACTCCAACTCCGGCTATGCCTTCCGGGGTTACGCCACCGGCGCGGCCGACTACCTCACCAAGCCGTTCGACCCGTGGGTGCTGCGCGCCAAGGTCACCGTCTTCCTCGATCTGTACCGCAAGAACCGGCAGTTGCAGCAGTTGCTGCTGCGCGATCAGGCGCGCATCGACACAATGCTGGAGCGGCTCTCCGGGGTCGAGCGGGAACTGGCGCGCGGGGAGCTGGCCGACGCGGAGGAGCTGCGGCAGCGGGTCACGGCCATGGAGGCGGCCCTGCGGGACCTGCGCGGCCGGCGGGGATGAGCAAGGGGTGCGCCGGGGCGGTCCGGGGGCGGGTCGCCGCCCCGGTGCGCCGCCCGCGCGCGCTTCCGCACCCGTACGAGCGTCCGTACGCCCGTACGCGCCCCCGAGCCCCCATCCGCGCGGCTACGCCTCCCGCGTGCCCGCGTACATGTCCTCGATGAGGTCCTTGAACTGCCGCTCCACGACCGGGCGCTTGAGCTTGAGGCTCGGCGTCAGCTCGCCGTGCTCGACGTCCAGGTCGCGCGGGAGCAGCCGGAACTTCTTGATCGTCTGCCAGCGCTGGAGACCTTCGTTGAGCCGCTTCACATACCCGTCGATCAGCTGCTCGGTCTCACCGGCCGCGACCACCTCCGGATACGACCGGCCCCCCAGGCCGTGCTCCTTGGCCCAGTCCATGATGGTGGGCTCGTCGAGGGAAATGAGCGCGGTGCAGTAATTGCGGTCGGCGCCGTGCACCAGGATGTTGGAGACGAACGGACACACCGCCTTGAACTGGCCCTCGACCTCCGCGGGCGCGATGTACTTGCCGCCCGAGGTCTTGATCAGGTCCTTCTTGCGGTCGGTGATCCGCAGATAGCCGTCGGCCGACAGCTCGCCGATGTCGCCGGTGTGGAACCAGCCGTCGGATTCGAGGACTTCGGCGGTCTTCTCGGGCAGCCCGTGGTAGCCCTGCATGATGCCGGGGCCGCGCAGCAGGATCTCGCCGTCGTCGGCGATCCGGACCTCGGTGCCGGGCAGCGGCTTGCCGACGGTGCCGGTGCGGTACGCCTCGCCGGGGTTGACGAAGCTCGCGGCGCTGGTCTCCGTGAGTCCGTAGCCCTCCAGGATGTGGATGCCGGCGCCGGCGAAGAAGAACCCGATGTCGGGGGCGAGCGCGGCCGAGCCGGAGATGCAGGCGCGCAGCCGGCCGCCGAACGCCTCGCGGAGCTTGGCGTAGACGAGGGCGTCGGCGACCTTGTGCTTGGCCGCGAGGCCGAAGGACACCGAGGCGCTGCCGGTGTGGCGGAAGTTGTCCTGCGACGCCTTCGCGTACTCGCGGGCGACCTCGGCCGCCCACTGGAAGATCTTGTACTTGGCGCTGCCGCCGGCCCGCGCCTTGGCGACGACCCCGTTGTAGACCTTCTCGAAGATTCTCGGCACGGCGGCCATATAGGTGGGCTGGACCACCGGCAGATTCTCGATGATCTTGTCGACCCGGCCGTCCACGGCGGTGATGTGGCCGACGCTGATCTGCCCCGCGGTGAGCACCTTCCCGAAGACGTGCGCGAGCGGCAGCCACAGGTACTGCACGTCGTCCGCGGCGACCAGCTCCGTGGCCTGGATGGCGCGCGCCATGTACGCCCAGCAGTCGTGCGGCAGCCGGACGCCCTTGGGGCGGCCGGTGGTGCCGGAGGTGTAGATGAGCGTGGCGAGCTGGTCCCGCTCCAGGGCGTGCACCCGGTCGCGTACGGCGTCGGGGGTCTTCTCCAGATACGCGCCGCCGCGCCGCTCCAGCTCGGCGAGGGAGAGCACCCAGCCCTCCGGGTCGCCCTCGGCGGCCACCGCGTCCGCCTCCTCGATGACGACGACATGCGCGAGGGCGGGCAGCTCGGCGCGGCACGCGCGGACCTTGGCGAGCTGGGCCGCGTCCTCGGCGATCAGCACCTTGCTGTCCGAGTCGGAGAGGATGAAGGCCGTCTCCTCGGTGTTGGTGGAGGAGTAGACCGTGGTGGTCGCTGCCCCCGCGCAGAGCACGCCGAGGTCGGCGAGTATCCACTCGACGCGGGTGTTGGAGGCGAGCGCGACGCGCTCTTCGGGCCGCACGCCGAGGTCGAGCAGTCCGGCGGCGATGGCGAAGACCCGCTGGGACGCCTGCTGCCAGCTGAGCGAGGCCCAGTCGTCGGGGCCCTCGCCGGAGGCGGAGGGCACGGGGTAGCGGTACGCCTCGGCGTCCGGCGTCGCCTCGACGCGCTCCAGGAAGAGGTTCGCCACGGATGGTGGCCGGTTCTCGATCAAAGCCTGTGTATCGGTCACGGCATCCTCCGGGGCCCGCCTCATTGCTGGTGACTCGCGAGTAACCTTCGAGCAGTGATCAGACTAGATGTGATGCCGCCGCCATGTAAGAGGCTGCGGGACTCCAGTTGAACCGGTTGCCGATGCGTTAAATGCCCCATACATGCACCCCCTCGCCCGAACGGTCCGAGGGCTGCCACCCCGGTCGGGGCTACGGGGCGGGGGTACGACCGAAAGCCCGGACCACAGCCGCGGACCATGGGATACAAGCCACACCCACGCCCGCCGACACCGACCACCGATCCAGCCCAGGGGCACGCGGCCGGTACGGACGGGGTACGGGCGCACGGCACGGCCGTCTACGGGTTGGGGGTACGGGCCGTCCGTACGGGTCGGGGTCACGGGTCGGGGGTACGGGCCGTCCGTACGAGCCGGGGGGCACGGGTCGGGGGCACGAGCCGTCCGTACGGGCCGGGGTCGCGGGTCGGGGCACGAGCCGTCCGTACGAGCCGGGGTCGCGGGTCGGGGGCAGGGGCCGTACGTACGGGCCGGGGTCGCGGGTCGGGGGCAGGGGCCGTACGTACGGGCCGGGGCCCACGCCCGAGGTGCGGCCACCGCCCGTACGAGCCGGGGGTCACGGGTTGGGGTACGGGCCGTCCGTACGAGCCGGGGTCACGGGTTGGAGGTACGAGCCCGCCCGTACGAGCCCGGGGTCACGGGTTGGAGGCAGGGGCCGTCCGTACGGGCCGGGGGACGGGCTGTCGGCCCGCGGCCCGTCGGCTCGGACGCGGCGGCGTCAGCCGCCCAGCGGTGCGGCGATCGGCAGGCCGCCGATCATGGTCGGGTTCTTGGAGGCCGGTCGAGCGGCGCCTTCGGCGCCCTTGGTGCCCTGCGTGCGGTCGAACGCGCTGCCCAGCTCGTCGACCGCCCCGACGAGCCCCTTGACGTCGACGTCCTGCAGCGGCCCCGCCGTGGCCTGGCCGGGCCCGGCGTTCGCCTCGGTGCCGCCGTCGGCGAACGCGGGCGCGGCGGCGCCGAGCGCCATCAGCGAACCGGCAACGACCGCGGCGGCCTTCGTGTACTTCACTGTCGGATTCCCTTTCCGCAGCGACGGGTGTCGCTGTCGGTATCCGTAACGGGGCCGCGCGCCGATCGGAAACCCGCGCGGGGCCCTGGTTGCGCCACGCGCCCGTACGACCACCCGAATGCCGCACAGGGCGCCCGCCCCGGTCGTACCGGGATGGGCGCCCTGTGCGGCGGCGGGGCCGTCCCCGCCGGGCGTCACTTCTTCTTGGAGTCCGAACCGTCGGAGTCCGTGGAGAGCACCGCGATGAACGCCTCCTGCGGCACCTCCACGTTGCCGACCATCTTCATCCGCTTCTTGCCCTCCTTCTGCTTCTCCAGCAGCTTCCGCTTACGGGAGATGTCACCGCCGTAGCACTTGGCGAGCACGTCCTTGCGGATCGCGCGCACCGTCTCACGGGCGATGACGCGGCTGCCGATGGCTGCCTGGATGGGCACCTCGAAGTTCTGCCGCGGGATGAGCTCGCGCAACTTGGCGACCAGCCGCACCCCGTACGCGTACGCCTTGTCCTTGTGGGTGACCGCGGAGAACGCGTCGACCTTGTCGCCGTGCAGCAGGATGTCGACCTTGACGAGCTGCGCCTGCTGCTCGCCGGTGGGCTCGTAGTCGAGCGAGGCGTAGCCGCGGGTCTTGGACTTCAGCTGGTCGAAGAAGTCGAAGACGATCTCGGCGAGCGGGAGGGTGTAGCGCAGCTCGACGCGGTCCTCGGAGAGGTAGTCCATGCCGAGCAGCGAGCCGCGGCGGGCCTGGCAGAGCTCCATGATCGCGCCGATGAACTCGCTCGGGGCCAGCACGGTCGCGCGGACGACCGGCTCGTGCACCTCGGCGATCTTGCCCTCGGGGAACTCGCTCGGGTTGGTGACCGTGTGCTCGGTCCCGTCCTCCATGATCACGCGGTAGACCACGTTGGGGGCGGTGGCGATCAGGTCGAGGCCGAACTCGCGCTCCAGCCGCTCCCGGATCACATCCAGGTGCAGCAGGCCGAGGAAGCCGACGCGGAAGCCGAAGCCGAGCGCGGCGGACGTCTCCGGCTCGTAGACCAGCGCGGCGTCGTTGAGCTGGAGCTTGTCGAGGGCCTCGCGCAGCTCCGGGTAGTCCGAGCCGTCCAGCGGGTACAGGCCCGAGAACACCATCGGCTTCGGGTCCTTGTAGCCGCCGAGCGGCTTCTCGGCGCCCTTGTTGAGGGAGGTGATCGTGTCGCCGACCTTGGACTGCCGCACGTCCTTCACGCCGGTGATGATGTAGCCGACCTCGCCGACGCCGATGCCGTCGGCGGCCTTCATCTCGGGCGAGGAGACGCCGATCTCCAGCAGCTCGTGGGCGGCCCCGGTGGACATCATCCGGATCCGCTCGCGCTTGTTGAGCTGGCCGTCGACGACCCTGACGTACGTGACCACGCCGCGGTACGAGTCGTACACCGAGTCGAAGATCATCGCGCGGGCCGGGGCGTTCGCGACGCCGACCGGGGCCGGGACCTCGGCGACGACCTTGTCGAGCAGCGCGTCGACGCCCTCGCCGGTCTTGGCGGAGACCTTGAGCACGTCGGACGGGTCGCAGCCGATGAGGTGGGCCAGCTCGGCGGCGAACTTCTCGGGCTGGGCGGCGGGCAGGTCGATCTTGTTGAGGACCGGGATGATCGTGAGGTCGTGCTCCATCGCCAGATACAGGTTGGCGAGGGTCTGCGCCTCGATCCCCTGGGCGGCGTCGACGAGGAGGATGCAGCCCTCGCACGCGGCGAGCGAGCGGGAGACCTCGTAGGTGAAGTCGACGTGGCCCGGGGTGTCGATCATGTTGAGGACGTGGGAGACGCCCTGCTCCGCGCCCTCCGTGGGCGCCCAGGGCAGCCGGACCGCCTGGGACTTGATCGTGATGCCGCGCTCACGCTCGATGTCCATGCGGTCGAGGTACTGCGCGCGCATCTGCCGCTGGTCGACCACTCCGGTCAGCTGGAGCATCCGGTCGGCGAGCGTCGACTTTCCATGGTCGATGTGCGCGATGATGCAGAAGTTACGGATGAGAGCCGGGTCGGTACGGCTCGGCTCCGGCACGTTCGAAGGGGTCGCGGGCACGCAGGGTCCATTCGGTGATTGAACGCGGCTAGCGCGGCTGGGCGCGGCTAGGCGGGGCTCGGGCATACCCCACCATCGTCCCATGAGCGGCGGCCGCGGTCCGGTTTGGGAGGCCGGAGAGCCTGCTGGTAGCCTGGTCCACCGTGCCTCGTGCCCTCTGCGGCGAGGCACTCATCGAAATCCGACGAACCTGAGAAGGCTCTTTCGTGGCGAACATCAAGTCCCAGATCAAGCGGAACAAGACGAACGAGAAGGCGCGCCTGCGCAACAAGGCCGTCAAGTCCTCGCTCAAGACCGCGATCCGTCAGACCCGTGAGGCCGTTGCCGCCGGTGACCTGGAGAAGGCCACCGCTGCCGCCGCCCTCGCCGGCAAGAAGCTCGACAAGGCCGCCAGCAGTGGCGTGATCCACAAGAACGCCGCCGCCAACAAGAAGTCGGCGATGGCCAAGCGGGTCGCCTCCCTCCAGGGCTGAAGCCTCCTGTAGTTCCACAGCTTGACCCCGGGGCGCGGCCCCGGACCCGCCGGACAGGACTCAGCGGACCCTCTCTACCGCTCCGGTCCGGAAGCTCCAGCCATTGACTGGGGCACCGCGCCGCACACGAGCCTGCGTTCGCCACGCGGGTGCGGCGCACACAGCGTGAATCCGAAGGCCCCGAGCCCGTTCTTCCCCAGGGCGGCTCGGGGCCTTCGACGTGTGCGCGGCGACGCCTTCGGCGCACACGCCGCCGGATGGTGCGTACTGCTCGCTGGTCCGCGCGCCCCGCGCGAGGGCGTACGCGCTGGCACCACGCCTCAGGTTGTACGCGCCCGCCCGCTCAGCACGCCGCGCGTCGGCTGTAGGGCGCGGGGTCGGGCTGCTCTATGCAGCGGAGGCACGGCCTCCGGGTACGGCCACTGGCTCCGGGCGCGGGGGCCTGGCATGTGGTCCGTCGCCGTGCGATATGTCGCGGGTGCGATCCGGGGCCGGTCACCGGCCCTTGGCTCGGGCGGCGCGGGCCACGGCGACGACGGCCTTCTCCAGGGCGTACTCCGGATCGTCGCCGCCGCCCTTGACGCCCGCGTCGGCCTCGGCGACGGCGCGCAGCGCGACGGCGACGCCGTCCGCGGACCAGCCGCGCATCTGCTGGCGCACCCGGTCGATCTTCCAGGGCGGCATGCCCAGCTCGCGGGCCAGGTCGCCGGGGCGGGCGCCGCGCGGGGCGGAGGCCAGCTTCCCGATCGCCCGTACGCCCTGGGCCAGGGCGCTGGTGATCAGTACGGGCGCGACCCCCGTGGACATCGACCAGCGCAGCGCCTCCAGCGCCTCGGCGGCCCGGCCCTCCACGGCCCGGTCGGCGACGGTGAAGCTGGACGCCTCGGCGCGGCCCGTGTAATAGCGGGCCACCACGGCCTCGTCGATGGTGCCCTCGACGTCCGCGACGAGCTGGGAGCAGGCGCTGGCCAGCTCGCGCAGGTCGCTGCCGATGGCGTCCACGAGGGCCTGGCACGCCTCGGGGGTCGCGGAGCGGCCGGTGGCGCGGAATTCGGAGCGTACGAACGCGAGCCGGTCGGCGGGCTTGGTCATCTTGGGGCAGGCGACCTCACGGGCACCCGCCTTGCGGGCCGCGTCCAGCAGGCCCTTGCCCTTGGCGCCGCCGGCGTGCAGCAGGACGAGCGTGATCTCCTCGGCCGGCGCCGAGAAATAGCCCTTCACGTCCTTGATCGTGTCCGCGGAGAGGTCCTGGGCGTTGCGGACGACCACCACTTTGCGCTCGGCGAAGAGGGACGGGCTGGTCAGTTCGGCGAGCGTGCCGGGCTGGAGCGCGTCGGAGGTGAGGTCGCGCACGTCGGTGTCGGCGTCGGCGGCGCGGGCGGCCGCCACCACCTGCTGCACGGCTCGGTCGAGGAGCAGGTCCTCCTGGCCCACCGCGAGCGTGACGGGGGCGAGCAGGTCGTCGGGGGAAGGTTTCCTGGCCATCGCGGTCCAGCATCCCATGCGGCACTGACAGTGCCGCGCGTGCCGGAGAATGCAGGGGTGAGCGATGTACGACATGTGCTGGTGCTGCCCGACCGGGATGCCGCGGAGGAGGTGGCGGAGTCCCTCGGGGACCGCTTCGGCGTGCGCGAGGAGCCGCAGCTCGTCCGCGACGCGCTGGCGGGCGAGGACGACGCCGAGGACGCGCAGTGGCTGGTGGTGGTCGAGGACCCGGCGGGGCGGCTCGACGCGACGGCGCTGGACGAGTTCGCCGCCGAGTACGAGGGCTGGCGGGAATCCGGCCACTGAGCCGTGGGCCCCGGCTCCGGAGGCGGGGGCGGCGCTGCCTCCTCCTGGGACAACTGTCCCCCCGGACGGGGGCCAGTGGCATCGCTCCGGTCATCCCGCCGCGCTGTGGCTCCGGGTCATGAGGGCGGCGAGGTCCTCAGGGTGCAGGAAGGACGCGGGCGGCGGCGGGCCCCAGCTGAACAGCCCCTTGGCGCCTTCGAAGACCTCGGGTTTCCACAGCTGGTCGTCGACGACGCAGTCCATGTCGGAGTAGTACTCGGCGAAGTTGCCGGCCGGGTCCTTGAGGTACCAGAAGAAGTTGGACCCGGCGTGGTGCCGGCCCAGGCCCCAAACGTGCCGCTCCGGGTGGTCCTCCAGCATGGCCATCGCGCCGCGGCCGATGTCGTCGACGTCGTCCACCTGCCAGGACGTGTGGTGCAGGAAGGTGACGGGCGCCTTGAGGACGAGGATGTTGTGGTGGTCGGTGGAGCAGCGCAGGAACGCTCCGGAGTCCTTGATGTAGTCGCTGGCCTTGAGCCCGAGGCCGTCGCGGAAGAAGGCGGCCGTGGCGTCGAAGTCGGTGGTGCCGACGACGGCGTGGCCGAGCTTGCGCGGGCGGACCGGCGCGGAGCGCCGGGTGCCCGGCGCGCGCGAGCCCACGCGCTCGATACGTCCGGGCCCGTTGTACGGCGTGGCCGGGACCGGCGCCGGCTGTGCCGCTCGCGGGGCGACGTCGAGGACCGCGCGTAACCCGGTGGCCCTGTCGTACGCGGTCAGGGAGGTGCCGGCGGTCTCGGCGGGCGCCCCGAGGCGGGCGAGCCGGTGCGCCGCGGCGGCGAGATCGTCGGGGTCGTCGACACCGATGCGCGCTTCCACGAGGCGGCGCGTCGGGGCGTGCACGATGCGCAGTTGGCGGCCCCCGTCGCGGGTGGCGAACCAGCCGTCGCCGTCCGGGGAGAGGCCGAGGTCGGCGTAGTACGCCGCCGTCCCGGCGACATCGGGGACGCCCATGGTGATGGAGATCAGACGGTGCAGTGCCATGGCGGGGCTCCTTCGTCCGCAATCCGCAGAGGCCCAGGGGGCGCTCTCGTACGCACTCGTTCCGTACTCATTCCGCATTAATTGAGCATGATGATTATAGAGATCCTGCGCCGCTGCTGTTCATGGCGTCAAGAGGGGGTAGTTGTAATATCCATAATGAATAGATTCGGCTATGTCGAGGAGCGCCGTGAACACCGCCCGCCCCACCGCACCCGGCCGGGCCGAACAGGCCGCGAGCCGCATCGCCGAACTGGCCGAAGGCGCCGAGCCCGGCACCCGGCTCGGCACCAAGGAGGAGCTGCGCAGCCGGTGCGCCGTCTCCGTGGGGACGTTCAACGAGTCCCTGCGGCTCCTCCAGGCGCGCGGCCTCGTGACCGTACGCCCGGGGCCGGGCGGCGGGATCTTCTCCTCGGAGCCGTCGCCGATGGTCAGGCTGGGCAACTCCGTCCTCGCCCTCGACGCGCAGGAGACGGATGTCGCCGAGGCCGTCCGCATCAGGGACGCGCTCGATCCGCTGCTGATCGAGGACGCCCTCTGGCACGCTTCCCCGGCCGACTTCGCCCAGTTGCGCGGACACCTCGACGTCATGGAGCGGGCTGTGGAGGCCGCCGACGCCGTCGCCTTCGTCCGCGCGAACTGGCGGCTCCACGCGCAGATCGCGGCCATCAGCCCCAACGCCCTGCTCCGCTCGCTCTACAACAACCTGCTCGACCTCATCGAGTCCCACACCCTGGGCGTCCTGCCGGGCGGCGAACAGCCCCTCGGCGAGTACATCGCCCAGCGCCACGAACTGCACCGCGACATCGTGGACGCGCTCGAACGCCGGGACCGCGAGGCGTCGCTCCGGCTGATCCGCGAACACCACACCAGCCCCACGGGCCCGCTGTACAACACCCCGCACGCGGAGGGCTCGTGACGTGACGGCCGCGATGGACCGCCGTCGTCGCGAGTGAGGCGGCTGCGGCGAGTGCGGCAGGTGCGGTCGGTGCGGCGGGTGGGTACAGCGGGCTGCGGCGGACCGCGGCGCGCTTCGGCGGAGTCCGACGGACGGGGGATGAACCTCCGGTGACGGGAAGCGGAAACGCGCCCGGGGCGCGTGGCGCGTTCGTACGTTGCTCGCATACGAACGCTCGACGCTCGACCGATCGCCCGTGCGAGGTCCCCCGTGACGCTGCCCAGCACCGAGACGATCCTCGCCGCCGCCGGTCTGCTGGCGACCGCGCTGATCTGGGCCGTGGACCGGTTCCTGCCGGGGCGCAAACGGATCGGCTACCGGGTGCAGATGGACACGGCGATCGGCATGAACCCGCAAGCCGCGCACAACATCGTCCAGTTGCGGCTGCTGCGGGCGGACCGGGAGATCACGGGCGCGACGCTGGCGCTGCTGCGTATCGAGAACGACGGCAGCAAGGACATCGTCCGCCAGGACTACCAGGAGCCGCTGACCGTCGACTTCGCGGGCCGCACCGTCGTCGGGGTGGAGGTCCCGGACGCCAACCCGCCGAACCTCGCGGCCATGCTGACCCGCAACGGCGGCCTGCGCCCCGACGGCAGCCGCCTCACCCTGCCCCGCGTGCCGCTCAACAAGCGCAACCACTTCAAGCTCCTCGTCCTGCTCTCCGGGACCGGGTCCGGGGAGCGCGTCACGCTGGAGGGCTTCCTCAGCGGCGGCCGGATCGTGCGGAACGCGCAGCGGCGCGGTCCGCAGCCGGTCAGCCTCGCGCTGGGCTCGGTCTTCATCATCCTGGTCGGGCTGCTCGGCGGGCTCCAGCTCAGCGGCTCGGAGGACCCGCCGCGCAGCGAGTGCGCGGCGGGACGGCTCACGGTCACCGGGTCGTCCGCCTTCGCCCGGCTGACCTCGCTGATCAGCACGGCGTACGAGCGGCAGTGCCCCGAGGCCGAGATCACCGTGGCGGAGAGCGCGAGCCTGACCGCGCTGCAGGAGCTGAACAGCCTCGGCAAGGCCCGCTCCGGCGCCCCGGCCCGCATCGCCGTGTCGGACGGGCCCGCGCCCCGCAGCTTCCAGCAGCTGCGGGGGCAGCCGGCAGGCGTCGTGATCTTCAGCGTCATGGTCAACAAGGACACCGGGGTCCACAACCTGACGTTGCGTCAACTGCGGGACGTCTACGCGGGCAAGTACCGCAACTGGAACCAGCTCAACGGCAACGACCGGGAAATTCGCTTCGTCAGCCGCACCTCCAACTCCGGTACCCGCAAGGTCTTCGAGCAGAAGGTGCTGCGCGGCGGCACGGAGCCCGTCGCCTCTTCCGACGACTGCCGCAACAAGGACCGCATCCCCTCCGCCCGGTTCGTCAACTGCGAGCTGAGCAGCACCGACCAGCTCGTCGCCGAGGTCAACCGGGTGCCGGGCGCCATCGGCTACGGCGAGATGTCCGCCGCCACCAAGCAGCCGAACGTCAACCGCCTCCTGCTGGACGGCGGCGAACCCGATATCGAGCGCGTCCGTCAAAACACCTATCCCTTCTGGGCGGTCGAGAACTTCTACACCTACGGCCCTCCCAAAGACGGCTCCCTCACCGCCAAATTCCTCACCTACCTCAGCAGCGACACGGCCAAAAACACCATGCGGACCTACGGCCATGTCCCCTGCGCCGACCTGCGAGCCCGGCCGGACTCCCCCTGCGCCCAGCCCTGACCACCCCGGAGCCGTCCCCCACCACCGCGATCGGCCCGTCCGTGTCGGTGCGCAGCACGGCCGCCCCGCCGGACCGCAGCGCCGCGACCGTACGGGCCGACGGATGCCCGTACAGGTTGCGCGCCCCGCAGGAGATCACGGCGAGGCGCGGCCTCAGGCGGCGTATCAGCTCCGGGTCCTGATACGCCGACCCGTGATGGGCGACCTTGACGACGTCCACCGCGGACAGTCCGGGGTGCGCCGCCAACAGGGCCTGCTGCGCGGGCGGTTCGAGGTCTCCCAGCAGGAGTACGGTCAGCCCCGCCGTACGGACGAGGAGCGTGACGCTCGCGTCATTGGGACCGTCCTCGGCCCCCGCCCGCGCGGACCCGGACGTCGGCGGCGGCCACAGCACCTCCCAGGACAGGCCGCCGACGCGCCGCCGCTCCCCCGGCACCGCCGCGACCACCGGCACCCGCCCGGCCGCCGCCTCGCGCCGCACGGACGCCACCTGGTCGGGCGGCTCTTCGAGCGTCGTCGTCTCGATCGCGCCGACGGCGCGGCCGCGCAGCGCGCCGGACAGCCCTTCGGTGTGGTCGGCGTGGAAGTGCGTGAGGACGAGGAGCGGCACGGTGTCCACGCCGAGCTCTCTCAGACACCGGTCGACGGCTCGCGGTTCCGGCCCGGTGTCCACCACCACGGCCGTGCCGGGCCCGGCGGCCAACACCAGCGCGTCGCCCTGACCCACGTCACACGCCACCATGCGCCAATCCGGCGGCGGCCAGCCGGTGATCGCCCGCGTCAGCGGAGCCGGGCGGACGACCGCGACGAGCAGCAGCAGCGCGCACGCCGCGCACAGCACGGGGTGCCGCAGCGCCCTGCGCGCCGCGAACACGGCGACCCCCGTGACCACCGCCAACAGCAGCCCGCCGCCCCACCCCTGCGGCCAGCCGAATTCCGCACCGGGCAGCCCCGCTCCCGTACGGGCCACCGACGCGATCCAGCCGGCCGGCCACCCCGCCAGCCAGGCCAGGCCCTTCGCCGCCGGCAGCGCGATCGGCGCGACGGCGAGCGCGGCGAACCCGAGGACCGTGGCCGGGCCGACCGCCAGTTCCGCGAGGAGGTTGCAGGGGATCGCGACGAGGCTGACGCGCGCGGCCAGCACCACGACGACCGGGGCGCAGACCGCCTGCGCGGCGGCGGCCGCCGCGAGCGCCTCGGCCGCCCGAGGCGGCACCCCGCGCCGCCGCAGGGCCGCGCTCCAGCGCGGAGCGATGAGCAGGAGGGCCGCGGTGGCCAGCACGGACAGCGCGAACCCGTAACTGCGCGCGAGCCACGGGTCGTAGAACACCAGCAGCAGCACGGCCCCGGCCAGCGCGGGCAGGAGCGTACGGCGGCGTCCGGTGCCGATGGCGAGCAGCGTGACGAGGCCGCAGGCCGCGGCCCGGAGCACGCTGGGGTCCGGGCGGCACACGACGACGAACGCGAGCGTCAGCCCGCCGCCCAACCACGCCGTGGCCCGCAGCGGCACCCCGAGCCGCGCCGCCAGGCCGCGCCGCTCCGCGCGCACGGCCAGGTGCGCGGGGCCGATCAGCAGCACGAGGATGATCGTCAGGTTGCTGCCGGACACCGCGAGCAGATGCGTCAGATCCGTGGCCCGGAACGCCGCGTCGAGCTCGGGGAACACGCGGGCGGTGTCGCCCACCACCAGCCCCGGCAACAGGGCGCGGGCATCCGGCCCGAGCCCGTCCGTCGCCTCGCGCAACCCCGCCCGCAGCCGACCCGCCACGCGCTGCGCGACCGTCGGCGGGCCGGTCACCCGCGGCGGCCCGCCGCCCCTGACGCGCACCACGGCGGCGATCCGCTCGCCTCCGTGCGACGGCGGCGCCAGTCGCCCCCGCACGCGCAGCCGCGTGGACGGCAGCAGGCTCAGCCACTCGGCGGGCGGCCGGGCCTCGGCGCGGTTCTGCTGCACGATGACGAGCACCGGCGTCCTCGTCGCCATCGTGCCCCCGCCCACCGTCGTCACCCGCCCCGCCTCCCCCTCGAACACGACGCCCGGCGCGGCCATCGCCGCCCCACTCACCCGCGGCCGGATGACGCGCGGGTCCCCGGTGACCGTCACGTCCACAACCCCCTCTCCATACTCCCGAGCCACTCCCGGCAACGGCCCCCGCCGAACATCCGCGGCGTCCAGCGCGGCCGCCCCCGCGCCGGCGGCAGCGCAGAGCAGCACCATCGCGAGCGCCACTTTGACGCTGGGCGCTCGCCCAGGCCGAGTTGGAGCCCCGCGCGCCGGGCTCCCCGCGCCCGCCGGAGCCATCGGGTCCGGCCGCGCCGGCGGAGACGGCCCAGCCACCCGAGCCGAAGCCGGCAGCGACGGCGACGGCGACGGCGACGGCTCAGCACAGCGCGTTGTCGTCCTCGCGCCCAGGCGCTCGGCCGCCAGCAGCGCAACGGCCACCAGGGCGGCGCCGCCGCAGGCCACCGCTACCGCGGCGCCGGAGGCGGTCAGCGCGAGTGCCGCGGCCGCCCACGTCGCGAGGGCGGGGAGGACGAGGCGCAGGTCGGGCGGGCCCTCCTGGCGGGGGTCGGCGGCGCCGTGCGGGGAGCGCGCGGTGGCGTGGACCGCGAGGCGGGGGCCGGTCATGGCTGGACCAGCGGGCGGAGGTCGGCGAAACGGCGGGCGCCGATGCCGTTGACGTGGCGGAGGTCGTCGATGGAAGTGAAGCCGCCGTGCTGGGAGCGGTAGTCGAGGATGTGCTGGGCCAGCACCGGGCCGACTCCGGGAAGGGTGTCCAACTGCGCCGCCGTGGCGGAGTTGAGGCTGACCGGCCCGGCCGGACCGGAGGCCCCGCCCGGCGCGGCGCCCTGCGCCGCAGCGGCGGCCGGAGGCTTCCCCACCGCGATCTGTTCGCCGTCCGTGAGGACCCTGGCCCGGTTCAAGCCGCTGGTGTCCGCCCCCTCCCGGACGCCTCCCGCCGCCCTGAGCGCATCGGCGACCCGCGAACCGGCCGGCAGCCGACGGACACCCGGCGTGCGCACCTTGCCCACGATGTCGACCACGACCCGTCGGGCGTCTCGGCCCGCCATGGGCGGCGGGGCCGGAGCGGGGCGCGGCCTCGCGGGTTCGGCCGCGGGCGCCCGTACCGTCTGCGGGCGTCCCGTCCAGAAGTGGTGAACCGCGAAGACGGACACGGCCAGCAGCACCGCCGCCACGGCTGCCAGCGTCTTGGGTTCGATGCCGCAACGAAGCAGCGCCCATGAGCGCACCCGCTCCCCCACTCCGAGGGCGGTCATACGGCCGCGCCGCCGCCGGTCCCGAGCCCCGTCGCCGCCCCCGCCCCCGTCACCGACGGCGCCACCGGTGTCCCCGACCACCTCCGCTGAACCCCGGCTCACGTCGCTGACCGGCTCCGTCCGCGACACCTCAGCCGGACCGCCCCCGCTGCCCTCGCCGCCCTCGTCTTCCCGGCCGCCCCCACCACCCCGACCGACCCCGTCACCCCCGATATCCCGATCGGCCCGGCCCGGGCCACCCTGCCGGTCCCCCGCCCCGGCGGACACCGCCAATCCCCCGGCTCCGGCCCCGCGACGCTCACGGCCAGCACTGACCGTTCGGTCGTGCCCGCCGCTCTCACGACCACCGCCGAACGTACGGTCATGCCCGTCATGCCCCCCGGCACCCGCCGCCGCGGGCCCGCTCCTCACGCCCGACGTGAGCACCGGCACCAGCACCGGCGCACTCCCCGCACCCGGCACGGCGGCCCGCCCCGGCACGGCCCGCCCCGACGCCGCACCCGCGAAGAGTCCGGCCGCTCGCTCGCGGGCGGCAGTCGGAGCCGTGCCGGACGCGCGGTGCCCAGCACGGCGTCGGTGGTGGTGATGGCCGTAGCGGTGGCGGGTGCGCGGGTCCGGGCCGCGCCCCGGACCCGTCGTCGCTGTGTGTGATCGTGGCGTCATGCCAACCGACGGTAGGGAAGATCGGCCGATCTCGCCGAGAGCCCTCAAATTCCGTGGATAACTCGCCAGTTGTGGATAACTCGGCCACCCTCACGGGTAGCACGGGCATCACGAGCGTCACAGATGGTCACCGAGGGGAGACCACAGCCCCCAGCAAGCCCGGTCCCGTGTGCGCCCCGATCACCGCGCCCACCTCGCTGACGTGCAGTTCCGCCAGGTCGGGCAGGCGGCCCCGCAACCGGTCGGCGAGTGCGTCGGCCCGTTCCGCGGCTGCCAGATGGTGGACGGCGACGTCGACGCGGCTCGTGCCGGCGCGCTCGACCACGATCTCCTCCAGCCGGGCGATGGCCTTCGAAGCCGTACGCACCTTCTCCATCAACTCGATCCGGCCGCCGTCGAGCTGCAGCAGCGGCTTGACCGCGAGGGCCGAGCCCAGCAGCGCCTGGGCCGCGCCGATCCGGCCGCCCCGCCGCAGGTAGTCGAGGGTGTCGACGTAGAAGTACGCGGCGGTGCCCTCGGCGCGCTTCTCCGCCGCCGCGACGGCCTCGTCCAGGGACCCGCCGGCGTCCGCCGTCTCGGCGGCCGTCAGGGCGCAGAAGCCCAGCGCCATCGCGACCATGCCGGTGTCCACGACCCGCACCGGAACGGGCGCCTCCCGCGCCGCGAGCACCGCCGCGTCGTACGTGCCGGAGAACTCGGACGACAGGTGCAGCGACACGATGCCCGCCGCCCCCGCCTCGGCCGCCGCGCGGTAGGCGGCGGCGAAGACCGCGGGGCTGGGCCGGGAGGTCGTCACCGGCTTGCGTTTCTGGAGTGCCGCGGCGACGGAGCGGGCCGAGATCTCGGTGCCCTCTTCGAGCGCCTCGTCGCCGAGTACGACCGTCAGCGGCACGCTCGTGATGCGGTGCCGCTCCATCGCCTGCTGCGGCAGGTAGGCCGTGGAATCGGTGATGATCGCGACATGGGGGGACATGCCCCGGAGGTTACCCGTCAGGCCCTCCAGGCGGCAGTGCGGACCCCGCCGGGTGATCATCCCACCTTACGCGCGGTGCCCATGAGGTCAGAGGCTGTTCTCGGGGCGGCTGCTCTTCTGCCAGGGGTAGGCCGGGCGCTGCCAACTCCGGTTGCCTCCGGAGATCGCGGACGGCTTGTCGCCCGGGACCTCGCCCTGCCCCGCGGCACCGTCGGAACCGGGCCGCGCCGTGCCGTCGGAACCCGGGCGCACCTTGCCGTCGGAACCGGACCGCGCCGTGCCCGCCGCGCTGCCCTCCTGCCCCGCGGCGCCAGGCATCCCGTCCGGGCGGTCCGCGCCGTTCGCCCCGTCCGCGCCGTTCGCCCCGTCCGCGGCGGGCACCCAGTGCCGCAGCGCCCCCGCCTCCAGATCGATCTGGTCGTTGAGCGCCGCGAAGTCGTCGTCGACGAACTGCCGGGCGCGGTCCTGCGCCGCCCACCGCAGCGAGTTCGCGGAGTGCCGCACCCGGTCCGTACGCTCCCGCAACTCCGGCAGCCGGGCCGCGACGCGGGCCTTGTCCGGCTCGCCCTCCAGCCGCCGCAGCTCGTCGTCGAGCTGGTGCCCGTGCTCGCTGAGCCGCTCGAAGAGGCCCATCGCCTCGGACAGCGAGGCGTCCTCGGCGGAGGCGAGGCGCAGCGCGTCCTGTGTCGCCCGCATCGCGCCGCGCAGCGACAGCCGCAGCTCGGCGAGCTCGCCGACAGGGCCGGACTGGGTGTACTGCTTGGCCTTCAGCCGGGTGTCCTCGACGGTCCGCCGGGTCTGGTGGACCGTGCGGTCCACGCCGCGCTTCACGGCCCGTACGGCCTTGACGGCGGCGATCACCCCCAGCGCCACGAATGCCGCGAAGAACAGCGCAACGATCACGGCCACGGCCTCCATGGGCGCTCCTCAGCGGCTCGGCAGAGTGTTTCCGACGGTCGCCGGCGGTCCTGCCGCGAGCTCTCCACGGCCCGCCCGCGTCCGTCGGTCCGGCGTCCGCCGGTGGTCTTTCGCCTACCTCCACCGTAAACGGCGCGGGCAGGCCGCGGGTTCCGAATGGACCCCCAACCTGCCCTTAGGGAAGAACCCCGAACTCCGGCGAAAACCCCGCGAACGCCCCCTTCGGCGGACATACCGGAGGGGGCGTGCGCCTACGCCGGAACTACACCGGAGCGACGCCGGAGCCTCGCCGGAACTACGCCGGAACGATGTTCACCAGCTTCGGCGCCCGGACGATCACCTTCCGGATGCCCGCGCCGCCCAGCGCCGCGATCACGGCCTCGTCGGCCAGCGCCAGCTTCTCCAGCTCCTCGTCGGAGATCGACGGCGAGACCTCCAGGCGCGCCTTGACCTTGCCCTTGAGCTGTACGACGCAGGTGACGGTCTCGTCCACGACGTACGCGGGGTCGGCGACCGGGAAGTCGTGGTGGACCACGGAGTCCTGGTGGCCCAGCTTGCGCCACAGCTCCTCGGCGATGTGCGGGGCCAGCGGCGCGATCAGCAGCACCAGGGGCTCGGCGACGGACCGGGGCACCTCGCGCACCTTGGTGACGTGGTTGTTCAGCTCGGTGATCTTGGCGATGGCGGTGTTGAAGCGCAGCCCGGACAGGTCCTGCCGAACGCCGTCGATGGCCTTGTGCAGGGCGCGCAGCGTGTCCTCGTCGGGCTCGGCGTCGACGACCGTGACCTCGCCGGTCGCCTCGTCCACGACGTTGCGCCACAGCCGCTGCAGCAGCCGGTACTGGCCGACGACGGCCCGCGTGTCCCAGGGGCGCGAGACGTCCAGGGGGCCCATCGCCATCTCGTACAGGCGCAGCGTGTCGGCGCCGTACTCGGCGCAGATCTCGTCCGGCGTGACGGCGTTCTTCAGGGACTTGCCCATCTTGCCCAGCAGCCGGCTGACCTTCTCGCCCTGGTAGTAGTACGCGCCGTCGCGCTCCTCCACCTCGGCGGCCGGCACGGCGATCCCACGGCTGTCCCGGTAGACGTACGCCTGGATCATGCCCTGGTTGTAGAGCTTGTGGAACGGCTCGGCCGACGAGATGTGCCCCAGGTCGAACAGCACCTTGGACCAGAAGCGCGCGTACAGCAGGTGCAGCACGGCGTGCTCCGCGCCGCCCACGTACAGGTCGACGCCGCCGTGCGGCTGGCCCTCGCGCGGGCCCATCCAGTAGCGCTCGATGTCCGGGGCGACCGGCTGCTCGCTGTTGTGCGGGTCCAGGTAGCGCAGTTCGTACCAGCAGGAACCGGCCCAGTTGGGCATGGTGTTGGTCTCGCGGCGGTACCGCCGGGGGCCGTTGCCGTCGCCCAGGTCCAGGGTGACGTTCACCCAGTCCTCGTTGCGGGACAGCGGGGTCTCCGGGGAGGTGTCCGCGTCGTCGGGGTCGAAGGTCCGGGGCGAGTAGTCGTCGACCTCGGGCAGCTGCAGCGGCAGCATCGACTCGGGCAGCGGGTGGGCGACGCCGTCCTCGTCGTAGACGATCGGGAAGGGCTCGCCCCAGTAGCGCTGGCGGCTGAACAGCCAGTCGCGCAGCCGGAAGTTGACGGTGCCCTCGCCGATGCCGCGCGCCGCCAGCCACTCGGTGATCGCCGCCTTGGCGTCGGCGACGCCCAGGCCGTTCAGCGAGATCTCCTCGCTCGCGGAGTTGACCAGCTTCGCGTCGTACGAGTCGAAGGCGTCGTCCCAGGTGTCCGGGTCCGTGCCGCGGTCGTCGGCGGGCTCGACGACGCAGCGCATCGGCAGCTCGAAGGCGCGGGCGAAGGCGAAGTCGCGGCTGTCGTGCGCGGGGACGGCCATGATCGCGCCGGTGCCGTAGCCCATCAGCACGTAGTCGGCGATGAAGACGGGGGCCCGCTCGCCGCTGACCGGGTTGGTCGCGTACGCGCCGGTGAAGACGCCGGTCTTCTCCTTGGCGTCGGCCTGCCGCTCGACGTCGGACTTCGAGGCGGCCTGCTTGCGGTACGCGGCGACGGCCTCGGCGGGGGTGGCATGGCCGCCGGTCCAGACCTCGTGGGTGCCCTCCGGCCAGGCGGCCGGGGTGATCTTCTCGACCAGCTCGTGCTCGGGGGCCAGCACCATGTAGGTCGCGCCGAACAGCGTGTCCTGCCGGGTGGTGAAGACCGTGATCTTCTCTTCCCCTACGGGGAAGACCACCCGCGCGCCCTCGCTGCGCCCGATCCAGTTGCGCTGCTGCAGCTTGATGGCCTCGGGCCAGTCCAGCCCGTCCAGGTCGTCCAGCAGCCGGTCGGCGTAGGCGGTGATGCGCATGTTCCACTGGCGCAGCTTGGCCTTGAAGACGGGGTAGTTGCCGCGCTCGGAGCGGCCGTCGGCGGTGACCTCTTCGTTGGCCAGGACGGTGCCCAGGCCGGGGCACCAGTTGACGGGCGCGTCGGAGGCGTACGCCAGGCGGTGGCCGCTCAGGACGTCGGCGCGCTCCGCGGCGGTCAGGTCGCTCCAGGGGCGGCCGTCCGGGGTGGACCGCTCACCACTGGCGAACTGCTCGACCAGTTCGTCGATGGGGCGGGCGCGCCGGGCCTCGTCGTCGTACCAGGAGTTGAAGATCCGCAGGAAGATCCACTGCGTCCACTTGTAGTACTCGGGGTCGATCGTCTCGATCGAGCGGCGCTTGTCGTGGCCCAGGCCCAGCCGGCGCAGCTGGCGCCGCATGTTGACGATGTTGGCCTCCGTGGAGGCCCGCGGGTGGGTGCCGGTCTGGACCGCGTACTGCTCGGCGGGCAGCCCGAAGGCGTCGAAGCCCAGGGTGTGCAGGACGTTGTGGCCGGTCATGCGGTGGTAGCGGGCGTGCACGTCGGTGGCGATGAAGCCCAGCGGGTGGCCGACGTGCAGCCCCGCGCCCGACGGGTAGGGGAACATGTCCATGATGAACTTCTTGGGCAGCGCCACGGTCTCCGGCGCCCCCGCCAGGTCGCCGCTGGGGTTGGCCGCCTCGTACGTCCCGTTCGCGTCCCAGAAGTCCTGCCAGCGTGCCTCGATGTCAGCGGCCAGCGCGGCCGTGTAACGGTGCGGCGCGGCCACCTCGGCGGCGGAATTGGTCTCGCTCATCGTCCTAGCTCCATCGATCGTCTCTGCCTGTCTGCCCGTATCCGGCACTGCCTGCATCCGGGACTGCCCGCATCGGGGACTGCCCGCATCCGGTAACCGCACCTGAAATGCAAAATCCCCTCGCACAGGAGGGGACGCCGCGCCGAGTCCGACCTGGTGGGATCCACCGGTCGGTGCTGATCAGCGCGGCCGGCTAAGCAGAAGGCGTACGGCACGCATGGGGTCAGGTTACCGCAGCCGCCGAAAGGCCCGCACCGAGGTCCACCCGGGCGCGGGCCCCGCCGCCGCCGTACGGGCGTCCCGGCGGCCGCTGAGCGGCCGCCGGGCGCCCTGCCGGTACGGGGAGGCTCAGTGGCG
Source organism: Streptomyces sp. NPDC050617 (assembly GCF_040654795.1). Taxonomy (NCBI): domain Bacteria; kingdom Bacillati; phylum Actinomycetota; class Actinomycetes; order Kitasatosporales; family Streptomycetaceae; genus Streptomyces; species Streptomyces sp. NPDC050617. The sequence continues at coordinate 75,953 of NZ_JBFAIS010000025.1, forward strand.
CTTCCCCGGCCGGTACGAGGTCACGTAGTCGCTCGCCGGGGAGCCGACGCCGGTGACGTTGTCGTAGCCGACGGTCGCGGAGAGGGAGCTGTCGCCGCCCAGGCTGCGCAGCGAGGTGAGCAGCCCGTCCTTGGCGTCGAAGCCGTTGGCGTAGTCGACGCGCACGACGCCGAGGCCGCGGCCCTGGCCCAGCGGGTGGTCGGTGACGTCGTGGTAGGCGGCGGTGCCGTACCGGTCGTAGATGCCCGGGTTGGCGAAGCCGACCGGCACGCCGTGCCGCGCCTGCTGGACGAGCGCCTGGACGCCCGCGATCACCGGCGCGGCCAGCGAGGTGCCGCCGATGCGGTACTCGGCGTACTGCTGCGAGCCGTCCGGGAAGGTCTGGGTCTGGCCGACCAGGAAGCCGGTCTGCGGGTCGGCGACCGCGGAGATGTCGGGCTCGACGCGCATCGGCTTGGAGCCGTTCGCCTTGGAGAGCGAGTCCGGGACCACGCCGCGCTGGTAGAAGGGCTGCTCGTAGAGCTTGCTGGTGCCGCCGCCCGCCCCGCCGGTGTACGCGCCGGGCATCGAGGTCCAGCTGTCGCCGCTCTTCGAGAGGTCGGCCTTGTGGGTGCCCCAGCCGGTCTCCCACTGGTACTTGTTCCCCTTGCCGACGGCGAGCGAGGTGCCGCCGACGGAGGTGACCCACGGGGAGTTCGCGGGGGTGTCGACCTGCTTCGTGCCGGTCTTGGCGGCGTTGTCGCCGTTGTCGCCGGAGGAGAAGTAGAAGCCGATGCCCTCGACGGCGCCCAGCTGGAAGATCCGGTCGTAGGCCGCGGCCGTGTCCGGGGTCTCGTTGGCCTCGATGTCGCCCCAGGAGTTGGAGACGATGTCGGCGAGGCGGTTGTCGACGACCTTGTTCAGGGTGTCGATGAAGTCGTCGTCCTGGCAGGACGCGGCGCCGACGTAGACGATGTCGGCCGCGGGGGCGACGGCGTGCACGGCCTCGACGTCGAGGGTCTCCTCGCCGTACCAGCCGGCCGCGCCGCACTCGTTCTCGCCGGTGTGCGTGTAGTCGTCGGGCAGCACCTGGGTGAGCTGGCCCTTGCGGTAGCTCTTGTCGCCGTTGCGCTGGGCGTACCGCTGGGCGTCCGCGGCGATGGTCGGCGAGGCGTACGCGTCGGTGATCGCGACGGTCACGTCCTTGCCGGTGAAGTTCTTGGCCCCGTAGGCGGCGCGCAGCTGCTTGCCGGTGTAGCCCTTGATCGCGTACGGCTGGTGCGTCCCGTAGGCCGACGGCAGGTTCTTGTTGACCTTCGAGCCGTAGTACGTGGAGAACGGGCCGGAGTTGCGGTAGACGGCGCTCGGGGGCGGCAGCGTCGCGTCGTGCTTGGCCAGCCGGGGGGCGTTGTTGAGGCCGACGACGGTGAGGACGGCGCCGTTCAGCGCCGCGGGCACGGTGGCGTCGCTGGACGGGGCGTGGTAGGTCTTCCCGTCCTTCGCGTAGTTGTGCAGCCGGGTGCCGAACGCCTTCTCGGCGGCGGCCGTGTCGCCGCTCACGGAGAGGTAGTGGCCGTTGACGCCGGTCACCTTGAGGCCGGAGGAGGTCAGCCAGTCGCCGACCTTGGCTATCTGCTCCTTGGTGGCGCCGAAGCGCGCCTTCGCCTGCTTCGCGCTCAAGTACTTGCCGTACGAGGGCGAGTTCGGGTCCGACACGGAGCGGGCGTACGCGGCCAGGCCCGGGGCGTCCCGTCCGGCGAGGTAGACGCGCACGGCGACCTTGTTCGACTTGGGTGTGTCGCCGCGGTCGGCCTTGGGCGTGGCCCACAGGGGCTTGGTGCCCTGGAGCGCGTGCCGGTCGTGCGGGCCGGAGTCGGCGTTTGCGGTGGGCACGCCGAGCGCGAGAGCGCCGGCGACCAGCGGCAGCGTCGCCGCCGCGGCCAGTCCGGCGCGCACTCTGGAGCGGCTTGATCTCATGGAACCCCCTGCGGTCCGATCCATCGCATATGACGGAGGCGCTGGATGTAGCACCCACGTAAACCGCCACTCTTTCGGTCAAGCGTTCATACAGGGGGCATGCGTTCACCAAGAAGAGCCCAAGGAACGGTCATGATCAGACATGCGATACGGCGTTCACAAGCGGCTGCCGCCGGGGGGAATGGGTGCTCTTGATGAAGGCCGGATGACCGGACCGGGTGAGGACCGGTGGACGGGGCCGAGAGAGGGCCGATGGACAGGCCGGGTGAGGACCGGTGGACGGACCGGATGACTGGAATGGATGACCGGACCGGTGAACGGACCGACGTTAGCAGCGACCCACCGCCGGCCGTCGCGGTTGCCGGAAGGCCGCCGAAACGCCGCTCGCCGGTGCCTAGCTTGCGGGCATGCGCATCCACCGCAGGAGCCGCGCCGGGGCCCTGAGACTGCCCAGGCCGCCCCGTCAGGCCCTCGCCGCCGGGACCCTCGCACTGCTCGCCCTCGCGCTGGTACTGCCGTTCGCGGCGGGGGGCGGACCGCGCCGGTTCCTCGACTACACCGGCGGCGTGCTGACGCTGCTCTCCCTCACGGCCACGGTCGTCTGGGGCCTCATCGCGTCCGGCCGCGCGCTGCTCACCCCGCGCGGGCGGCTGCTCGCGCAGGCCGTGCACCGCGCGACGGCGGTCTGCGCCCTCGGCTTCCTGCTGCTGCACATCACCCTCAAGGTCGCGGACGCCCATGCGGGGCTGCTCGCCGCCCTGCTGCCGTTCTCCATGGGGGTGCGGGGCGCGGGCGGGCTCATCGGGCTGGGAGCGCTGGCCGGCCATCTGATGGTCCTCGCGGCGGCCACGGGCGTCCTCCGGAGCGTCTTCGCGGGGCGCGGCCGGGCCGCCGGGCGCTGGCGGGCGCTGCACGCGTGCGCGTACCCGGCGTGGTGCGCGGCGATCGTGCACGGCCTCAAGTCCGGCCGCCCGCCGTCGACCTGGGTGAGCGTCTGCTACGGGCTGTGCCTGGCCGCGGTGGCGGGCGCGCTGGTCCTGCGGCTCGTACGGACCCGGCGCGCGAGGCGGCGCGAAGGCGGTTCCGCGCGCCCGGCGCACACAGGTCACACAGGGCACACCAGACACCCCGTGCGTACGACGCAGCTGTCACGGGAACAGGCGGCCGACACGCCCCTGGTCCCCCGGCCGCGCTCCGCCGGCCCCGGACCGCTCCCCGTCGCCCTCGGCCGCCCCTCGCGCGACGCCGCTACGGGTGACGGGTCGTGAGCGCGCCCCCCGGGGAGCACGCGGCGTCCGGGCCGCTGCCCGAGGTGCCCGAGGTGCTCGCCCTCGGAGTGCCGCGGCTGACGGCCGGGTTCGGCGAGGCGGAGCGGCTGGAGCGGCGGGCGCATCTGGTGGTCCACGGCTCGATGCCGTCGCTCACCGAGGACCAAGTGACAGAGGTCGCCGATACGATCGGATTGAGGGGGCGGGGCGGGGCGGGCTTCCCGTTCGCGCGGAAGATGCGGGCCGTAGGAGAGGCCGCCCGGCGGCGCGGGGTGCGGCCCGCCGTGGTGGTCAACGGCTGCGAGGGCGAACCGGCGTGCCGCAAGGACGCCGTACTGCTGCGCCGGGCCCCGCACTTGGTGCTGGACGGCGCGCTCCTGGCGGCCGGCGCCCTCGGCGCGCGCACCCTGGTGGTCGGCGTGACGCGGGAGGCCACCGAGGAGTCCGTACGAGCCGCGCTGGCCGAACAGGGGCTCGCCGACCGGCGCGGGCGGACGCTCCGCGCGCGGGTCGTCCGGCTGCCCGAACGGCTGGTCTCCGGCGAGGCGTCCGCGCTGCTGCGCGGGGCGGACGGCGGCCCCCCACTGCCGCCGGGGCGGCGCGTCCACGCCTCGGAGGAGGGGCTCGGCGGCGTGCCGACGCTCCTGTCCAACACCGAGACCTTCGCCCAACTCGCCCTCGCCGCCCGCCTAGGCACGGCCCGCTACGCCACCACCGGCACCCTCGCCGAACCGGGCACGCTGCTGCTCACCGTGGCCGGCGCGGTCGGCCGGCCGCTCGTCGTCGAGGCCCCGAGCGGGGTGCCCCTGCCGTACGTCCTGGAGTCGTGCGGAGCCGAGCCCGCGCCCCCGGGAGTGCTGATAGGCGGCTACCACGGCGCCTGGCTGGACCAGGCGACGGCGTACGGCGCCGCCCTCTCGTACGAGGGCCTGCGCGCCCAGGGCGGAACGCTCGGCGCGGGCGCGGTCCTCCCGCTCCCCGCCGCCACGTGCCCGCTCGGCGAGACCGTACGGGCCGCCCTGTGGCTCGCCGCGGAGTCGGCCGGCCAGTGCGGTCCGTGCCGCCTCGGGCTGCCCGCCCTGGCCGGAGCCCTCGCGGACGTGGTGGGCGGCGGCGGACGGGACGCGCTGGAGGCGGTACGGCGGGCGGCGCCGTCCGTGCGCGGCCGGGGCGCGTGCGGCCACCCGGACGGGGCGGCCCGCTTCGTGCTGTCGGCCCTGACGGCCTTCACGGACGACCTGGCGGCGCATGTCCTGGGCGACGGCTGCGGCCGCGGCACCGCGGGGGTACTGCCGCTGCCGTTCCCCGACGGCCCCGAGGCGCCGAGCGCCCCGACCGGCGAGCGCCTGGCCGTCGACTGGACCCTGTGCGAGGGACACGGCCTGTGCGCGGGGCTCCTCCCGGATCTCGTACGCCTCGGCGCGGACGGCTTTCCGACGCTCGCCGCCGGGGATGTCCCGGCCTCTTCAAGAGGACGCGCGTTACGGGCCGTACGCCGCTGCCCGGCACTGGCGCTGCGGTTGGAGAGGCGGGAGTGAGCTGCGGTCTGTCGACGCGAGTGCCCGCCCGGCCGGCGCCGCCGGCCGGAAGCTCCGAGGCCCCTCGAAGGGGTGATGCGCCGTGCCGAAACCCCACCGGATTCCCGGGAGGCGGGGACAGCACGGGGGCTCGCGAGCAGACTCGTCCTCGTGCTGAATACCCTTCCGAACGAGAACACGTCCTTCGTCGGCCGGACCTTCGAGCTGCGAGAACTGGCCGAGGCTCTCGGGAAGCCGGGCCTGGTGACGCTCACGGGCGGAGCCGGAATGGGGAAATCCCGGTTGGCGCTCCGGAGCGCCCGGTCCGGCGACTGGACGGGGTTCAGCGCGGTGTGCTGGGCCGATCTCTGGCCGTTGCAGGGCAGCGAGCTGCTGACCGCCGTCGTGGCGGACGCGCTGGACCTCTCGGACCACACGCCGAGGATGCCGGTGGACGCGGTGTGCGACTGGATCGGCGACCGCCGCGTGCTGCTCGTCCTGGACTCCTGTGAGCACCTCGTGGACGCCTGCCGTTCGATGGTCGCCGAGCTGCTGGCCGCCTGCCCCCGGCTGACCGTGCTCGCCACCAGCCGGGAGCCCTTGGGCACAGCGAAGGAAACGCTTCTCGAACTGGGACCGCTGCCTCCCGGAACGGCCGCGGTCACCTTCTTCGAGCAGCGGGCGGCCGCCCTCGGACACCCCTTGCGGGACGGGACGACGGACCGTCTGCTGGCCGAGCGCCTGTGCGCCCACCTGGAGGGCGTGCCGCTGGCGCTGGAGCTGACCGTCGGCCTGCTGCGCCACTGGACGCTGGAGCAGACCTGGGAACTGGCCGAGCAGGCGCTGGACGCCACGGACCGGCCGGAGATGCGCCCCCCGTGGCACAGGGCCCTGCGTACGGCGGTGGGGTGGAGCCATGAACTGTGCCGTCCGGCGGAGCGCCTGCTGTGGGCACGGCTCTCGGTGTTCCCCGAGACGTTCGACGCCGAACTGGCCCAGATGGTGTGTCTCGGAGGCCCGCTGACGGCGGAGGCCCTGCGCGACGCGCTCACCGGACTCGTACGCAAGTCCGTGGTCACCGTGGACCACGGCCGGTACCGCATGCTGGACTCCGTGCGCGCCTACGGACGCATGTGGCTGCGGGAACTCGGCGAAGTGCGGCCCGTCTCCGCCCGGCACGCCACGGTGATGACGGAGACGGCCCACAGGGCGAACGAGGAGTGGCTGGGCCCCGGGCAGCAGTACTGGTACGCCCGTATCCGCGACCTCTACCACGACATGTGCGCCGCGCTGCGGTTCCTGCTGGACGAGAGGGACGCGGCGGCGCTCGGCCTGGTGGCGGACATCGCCTTCTTCTGGGTCTGTTCCGGCCACTTGCACGAGGTCGCCCACTACGGGGAGATCGCGCTGCGGGAGATCCCCGAACCCGGGACCCGCCGGGCGCGCGGGCTGTGGGCCCTGGGGCTGACCCGGATCCTGCGGGGAGAGCACGATCAGGGGCGCGGGTTCGCGGACGAGAGCCTGGCGGAGGACCTCGGGGCCGGGGACGATGACGTCGCACGGCAGGCCGTCTACCTCCAGGGGCTGGCCGCGCTGCTGGACGGCCTGCCCGTGCAGGCGCTGAACAGCGCCGACGAGGCGACGCGCGGCGGAGCGCCGGCGCAGCGCGACGGCGGCGAACCGGACGAGGGCGAACAGGCGGGCGGTCCCGCGTTCGGCATCGTGCTGTGCCGGCTCGTCCGCGTCTTCGCGCTCACCGGCGCCGGCCGCCTCAAGGAGGCCCGGTGCGAGGCGGAGGCGCTGCGTGAGCTCTGCGTGCGGCTGCGGGAGTACTGGACCCGCTCCTATGTGGATTACCAGCTCTCGCTGATCGCCTTGTTCGAGGAGCGTCCTGGCGAGGCGGGCCGGCACGCCCGTGACATGCTCGAATCGAAGCGGCGGATCGGCGATCAGTTCGGCATCGCGATGGGCCTCGACCTGCTGGCCGCCAGCTGGTCCGCGCAGGGCGACCCCGAGTGCGCGGTCGTCGCGATCGGGGCGGGCAACCAGTTCTGGCGCGCCGTGGGCCTGCTCCGGCGCGGCACACCCGAGGTGCTCCCGCTGTGTGAACAGACCCGGACCCGGACCCGGGAGCTGCTGGGCGGCGCGGCCTACGACGAACGGCTGCGGCAGGCGCAGTCACAGTCCGCCGAGGCGCTGCTGCTGGCCGCGCTCGCAGCGCACGAGGCACGCTGAGCGGAGGCGACTCCTGGCCGAGTGGCCCTGACCGAGTGACCCTGGCCGGGTGGGGGCTCCCGCCCGGGAGGGGCCCGCCGCCCCTGGCAACGCGAAGATCCCGCCCGATCGAATGGATCGGGCGGGATCTTCGTGACTGTGGAGCTAAGGAGAATTGAACTCCTGACCTCCTGCATGCCATGCAGGCGCTCTACCAACTGAGCTATAGCCCCGTGCTGTGGTCCGCCCGGTTTCCCCGGCGGCGTCGCCTACATTACACGGGTGCCCCCGCCCCTTGCCAAATCGATTGCGAGATCGTGCTTGAAGCGCACGGGCGCGGGGTACGGCCGTACCCCGCGCCCGCTCGTCACTCAGTGCCCTTCATGACCGCCGTGCCCGTGGCCGGTGTCGCCGTGGTGGAACTTCATCACCTCGGCGGGCATGACCACCAGCGGCCGCATCATCCCCATGTCCTCGTGCTCCAGCAGATGGCAGTGGTACATGAACCGGCCCTGCGCGCCATGGAAGCGGCCGATCACATTCACCATCTGCCCCGGCGGCACCTGGATGACGTCCTTCCAACCCGAGTCACCCGGCGATATCGGCACATTCCCCCCGTACTCCAGCGGGCTGCGGGTCCCGCCCAGTTGGGTATCGAACGGGCTCCCCGGCCCCTGCGGATAGACGTCCCGGCTGAGCACCTGGAAATCGATCAAGTGGATGTGCATCGGATGGGTCCCCGCGCCGCCCAGGTTGAGGAAGCTCCACTGCTCCCAGGCGTCGTGCTCGACCATGAAGCCGAGGGCGTCGTCGAAGGTGCGGGCGCCCCGCTGGTACGTGCGCAGCTTGCCGTCCGCGCCCTTGACCTGCACCACGCCCTCGCTGGGGATCTTGGCGTGGCCCGGATCGACCTCGTGCAGCTCCCAGATCTCCGGGTGCGCCTGGCCCGCCGTGCCCGGCGGGGTGAGCGCCACCATCCGGTGCCCGTGCTTCGGCGCGGTCTCGTGCGTGATGCGCCGGAACGACGTCGAGACCACCTGCGGCAGCACGAACGTGTCGCGCACCGGCTCCGCGCCCACCCGCACCTGCATGATCTGCGGGTACGGAACGCCCGGCGCGGCGTTCTCCAGCCGCACGCGGCGCCCCCGCACCCGCCCGAAGTCGACCAGCAGGTCGATCCGCTCGGCCGGCGCCACGGACAGCGGCCCGTCGACCGGTACGGGCCGGGGCAGCAGCCCGCCGTCCGAACCGATCTGCCACGCCGCGCCGCGCACCTGCTCCCCCGTCGCGTCGTCGACCAGCCGGAGCTGGAAGGTCCGCGCGTTGGCCGCGTTCAGCAGCCGGAAGCGGTACCAGCGCGCCGCCACGTCCAGGTGCGGCCAGATGACGCCGTTGACCAGCGTGTACGGGCCCGCGAACGGCACCGTCACGTTCTTGTCGGCGGCGTCCTTCCCGACGACGACGGTCTTGTGCAGCAACCGCCCGGTCAGCCTGCCGTCCTCATCCTGGTCGAGGTTGCGGTCCTGGATGATCAGGGGGATCTCGTGCTCCCCCGCCGGGAGCCGCAGCGCCCGCTCCTCGTCGTCGCGCACCAGATAGAGCCCGGACAGCCCCGAAAAAACGTTCCAGCGGGTGATGTCCATGGCGTGGTCGTGATACCACCAGGTCGCCGCCCGGTGGTCGTTGGGGTACTCGGTGAGCTGGCTGTCTCCGGGCGACACCGCGTTCTCCGCCCAGCCGTCGTTGCCGCCGCCGGTCACCGCGCCGTGCAGATGGGTGACCGTCCACGGCGGCAGCGCCGCAACATCGGCGAGCGGCTCCGCGCCGCTGCGGCCCGGCACGTCGCTCGGCGAGGGCGCGCCCGGCTTCGGCACGGCCTCCACCGCCGTCACCGGGTAGCTCCCCGTGAGCCGGTTGTTCCACCGGACGCGCAGCCGGCGCCCCCGGGGAACCTCGATGGTCGGCCCGGGGAAGTGCCCCCCATAGGCCCATACCTTGGTCGGCGGCAGCTGCGAGTGCAGCCGCACCCAGGTCGCCGTCAGGTCGATGTCGATGCCGTCCAGCGCCTCCTGCCGGCCCGGCCGCAGCGCCGGCGGTATGGGCAAGGCGTCGATGAACGGTGTGAGTTCCGCCGCGGCCGCCTGCTTCGCGGTCTCCGCGGCGTCCCCGGCCTCCGCCGGGTTCCGGACAGGTTGAATCTCCGTATCGGTCATGCTGCGACCCCCGTGTCGCTTCCCCCGCGCCGCCGATCATTTTCCGGCGGCAGCTCTTGACCCGTTAACGCGCGTAGTTTCAGGGGGAGTTCCGGCTTCCGGGGAGGTTCCGGACCAAGACCCGGCACCGGGGCGGACCGTTACGAAGCAGGGCCGGACCGTCACGGAAGCGGAGCCGTGCCACCGCGAAACCGAGGGGCGAGCACCCCTCATGAGGCGGCGTCAGGCCGTCGCGAAGGAGTAGAAACGCTTCAGCGCGCAGTGCTCGTCGAGCAGCCGACCGTAGATCGGCTCGCCCTCCAGCTCCCGGTACGTCTCGATCGGGTCGCCCTTTATGATCAGCGCCCGCGCGCACTCCACGCACCAGTACTGGTAGGAGGAGTTGAGCGGCTCCATGTCGCGGACGATCGGCGTCCCGCTGCCGCACCAGTCGCACTTCCGGCTGTGTGCACCCATCAGTCAGCTCCAGGCGTGGCGGGGGCCGGCGCACCCATAGAACACTCCGCCGCGGTCACCGGCCACTTGGGCCCCTGGGCCGAACCGCCGGCGGAACGGGCGACCGAAGGAAGTCGACGCGAGAAGGACACCGCTTGCACCGTCCTCCTCAAGCATGCGCGCCGACATGTCACCTTCCCTCACCTTCGCCCCTGTCCACCTACCGGCTGTCCGATTCTGCCATGCGCCGGCTACGAGGTCAGCGCCGCCGTCTCAGCAGGCCCGTCCCGCCGCGGCCGCCGCCGTGCCGGCCAGCGCGAGAGCGGTCGCCCACAGCGCGTGCGCGGACGAACGCGCCGGCGACCCCGCCCCCGCCCCGCCGAGGAAGACCGCGCCGAAAACTGCCACCCCTGCCAGCAGCCCGAGCTGAGCGGTCGTCACCAGCACCCCACTGGCATCGGCCGCATCCTCCCGCCGCACCGCGGCCAGCGCCCGCGTAAGCGTCGGACCGTACGCTCCCCCCACCCCGAGACCGACCCCGGCCGGCGCCGCATAGAGCCCCGGCCCACCGCTGCCGCCGCCGCGCAACATCAGCCCGACCCCGGCGAGCGAGACCGCCGCGTACGCGCCGAGGGCCCGCGTCCGCGAACTGCCCGTGTACGTACGCTGGATCAGGCTGAGGACCTGCGGCAACATCACCGCGGCGCCCGCGCCCTGGACGAAGCGGAACCCGATCAACTGCCCCGTACTGCCCGCCAGCCCGCAGGCGAGTGAGGCCGCCGTGAAGACCACGAGCCCCGCCATGAACGCCCGCCCGTGTCCGAACCGGTCGCCGCACCGCGCGCCGGTGATCAGCAGCACCGCGTACGCGATGGTGAAGCCCGCGATCACCAATTGCAGCCCGGAGCCCGAGGCGTGCAGGTCGGAGCGGATGTCGGGGGCCGCGACATTCACGATGAACGCGTCCAGCAGCGCCATGAACTGGCCGGTGAGCACGATGGCCAGCAGCCGCCCGGGGCGAGCCGGCCGGCGGGACGGCGGCTGCCGAGCACCGGCTCCTCGGTGTCGGTGCTCGGCGTCGGTTGTCAGTGCCGCCGTCTTTACTGGCCCTCGGAATGGGAGCGCAGGTATCGGTCATGTGCCCGAGGCCCGAGCCGGCCGCCTTCCTGCGCAGCCGCCGGGCGAGAGTGAGGGCCGCCCTCGCCCCCTGCTCCGAGGGGACAGCAGAGACAGCAGAAGATCCCGCCCCTCGACGAGAAGGACGGGATCTTCCGAACTGTGGAGCTAAGGAGAATTGAACTCCTGACCTCCTGCATGCCATGCAGGCGCTCTACCAACTGAGCTATAGCCCCGCTGTCCTGCGGCCCCGGGGGTTTCCCCGCCGTTCCGCGAACAAGATGAACTTTAGCCTGCGACCTGCCCGGATGTGAAATCCGGGCCCGGCGGCCGCTCAGTCGTCGTCGCCGAGCACCGGCTCGGGGAGCGTCCCGGCGTTGTGCTCCTGGAGCCGCCAGCCGCGCGCGCCCTCGCCCAGGACGGACCAGCAGCAGTTCGAGAGGCCGCCGAGCGACTCCCAGGTGTACGGGTCCAGGCCGAGGAGACGGCCGATGGTGGTGCGGATGGTGCCGCCGTGGCTGACGACGACGAGAGTGCCGCCGTCCGGCAGCTTCTCGGCGTGGTCGAGCACGACCGGCGCGGCCCGCTCGGCCACCTCGGTCTCCAGCTCGCCGCCGCCGCGCCGCACCGCCTCGCCGCGCTTCCACGCGGTGTACTGCTCGCCGAAGCGGGCGAGGATCTCCTCGTGCGTGAGCCCCTGCCACTCGCCGGCGTAGGTCTCCCGCAGCCGCGCGTCGTGGGTGACCTCCAGGCCGGTGACGGCGGTCAGCTCCGCCGCCGTCGCGGCGGCCCGCCGAAGGTCGGAGGCGACGATCGCGTCCGGGCCCAGCGCGGCCAGCAGCCGGGCGGACCGGCGGGCCTGCTCGACGCCGGTCTCGGTCAGCTCGATGTCCGTGGTGCCCTGGAAGCGGCGCTCCAGGTTCCACAGGGTCTGGCCGTGCCGCCACAGGACGATACGGCGGCCCCGGCCGCCCTTGGTGCCGTTCAGCTCAGCTCACCGTCCAGGTCGCCCTCCGCCGCGAGCGTCTTGGCGTGCTCCTCGGCCTTGCCGGCGGTCGCGACGGCGTCGGCGGGCAGTTCGAGCTGGGGGCAGTCCTTCCACAGCCGCTCGAGGGCGTAGAAGACGCGCTCCTCGCTGTGCTGTACGTGCACGACGATGTCGACGTAGTCGAGGAGCACCCAGCGGGCCTCGCGGTCGCCCTCGCGGCGCACCGGCTTGGCGCCGAGCTCCTTGTTCAGCCGCTCCTCGATCTCGTCGACGATCGACTTGACCTGGCGGTCGTTGGGCGCCGAGGCCAGCAGGAAGGCATCGGTGATCGACAGTACGTCGCTGACGTCGTACGCGATGATGTCGTGCGCGAGCTTGTCGGCGGCCGCCTGTGCGGCGGCCTTGATGAGCTCGATGGAGCGGTCCGTGGCGGTCACTGGCCAAGCTTTCGATCGGGAATCAGGTACCCGTCAAGGGTCTCACGCTCCGCCGACCACCCCGCCGCCGCGCGCGTCCGCGCCCCGGCCCGTGCGGTCGCGAGCCGCCGCGGGCCGGGGAGCGCGGCGCGCCGCGGGGCCGCCGTCACCCCTTGTAGTCGCTCCCGAGGACCACCGTGACGTCCGCGTTCGGCGCGCCGTCGCCCTTGGCCACGGCCCCGGCCGGCAGGCCGAGCGTCTTGGCGATCTCCTTGGCCTGCGCCGCCCGCTTCTCGTCGGAGTACGTCACCTTCGACGCGCCCTGCCCGCCGCTCTGCGTGCCGCCGTCGACGACGGTGTAGCCGCCGTTGACGAGGGAGATCTGGGCCGCGCCGGCGGCGGTCTTCTTCCCCGTGGCGTTCTTCACGCTCACCCGCGGCGGCGCGTCCGAGGCGGTCTTCTTCACCGTGCCGCCGAGCACGTCCTTGACCACCGAGTCGGTGGCCTTCTGGCTGAGCGTTCCGTCGCCCTGCACGGGCAGCAGCTCGGTGTCGTACGAGCCCTTCTTGACCAGCGCGGCGAGGTGCGACAGGGAGGCCCCGAGCTGCTTCTCGGAGAGCGAGGGGTCGGGGATCTGGGCGAGCGACTCGACCGTGTTCACGGCCGAGCCGGTGTCCGTGGAGACCTTCTTCAGGACCGCCTGCATGACCTGGCCGAATCGCGCGAGCTGCTTGGCCTGCGCCTCTCCGGGGGCGCGGTAGGTGGCGTACGCGACGGCCGCCTGGCCGTTCAGCCCCTGGTCCTTGCCCTGCTTGACCCGTGGGCTGTCGTCCTTCTTCGCGCCTGGAATGGTGGCGTCCGCGTCGAGCGTGATGCCGCCGACCAGCTCGACGAGGTTCTCCAGATACGGCGTGTCCAGCCGCCAGCTGCCCTTGATGTCCGCGCCGAGCAGCGTGTTCAGGGCGTCGCGGGTGCCCCCGGTGCCGCCGTCCTGCACCGACTTGCCGAGCGTGGTGGCGCCGCCGCCGTCCGTGGTGACGGCGAGCGTGTTCGGCAGCAGGACCGTGGTGCCCCGGTGGGTGGTCTCGTTGTCGACCAGCAGGGCGGTGGAGCTGCCGCCGCCCTTGGTCTCCCGCAGATGCACGACGATCACGTCGCGCTTCTGCGCGCCCCCGGAGGCCGCCGCGCCCTTGGAGTCGCCGCCCGTGCCGGGCAGCATCCCCGCGTACCAGAGGTAGCCGACGCCGCCGGCCACGACGAGCGCGAGGACGACTATGAGCACGACGACGCGGTTGCGGCCCTGGCGCTTGCGCTCGTCGCGGCGCTCGGTGCGGCTCTCGCTGAACTTGAGCCAGTCGATGACGTCCTCGGAGTCCTCGTCCGGCTCCTCGATGAACGAGAACTGCTCGGTCCGGTACTCCTCGCCGCCGGCTGCCTTGTCCGCCGCATCCGCCGTGTCCGCGCGGTCGGACGTCCCGGCCCGCTCCGAGACGCCCTCGGCCGGGGCTCCGGCACGCTTCTCGTCGTGCGGGGCCGCGGCCTGCTGCGGGATCCACTCCTGCTGCTGGACCTGCTGCTGAGCCTGCTGAGGCTGGTGGAGCTGTTGCGACTGTCCCTGCGCGGACTGCTGATACTGCGGCTGGTGCTGCTGGTCATGGGGCTGCTGGGCGGACTGCTGGTGCTGCGGGTACAGCTGCTGCGGCTCGTAGGACTGCTGCGCGTACGGGTCGTAGCCGTACCCCTGCTGCGCCCCGGCGCCGTACGGGTCGTACTGCTGCTGGTCCTGGTACGGCTGCTGCTGCGGAATCGACTGCCCGTACTGGCCGTGCTGGCCGTGCTGCCCGTACTGGCCGTGCTGGCTCGACTGCCCGTGCTGCTGCCCCTGCTGGCCGTGCTGCCCCTGCTGCTGGAGCGGCTGCCCGTACTGGTCGTACACCCGCTGCGGGTCGTTCGGCTGGTACACCGGCTGCCCATAGGCGTCGTAGCCGTACACATGTGGTTCCTGTGCGTACGGGTCCTGTCGGTCGTTCACCAGAGCCCCTTCAACCGGTGTCTGCCGGTGTCTGCCGGATTCAGCCGTCTTGCCGGTACAGCTTGCGCTTGTCGATGTAGCGGACCACACCGTCCGGCACCAGATACCAGACCGGGTCGCCCTGTGCGACGCGCGTCCGGCAGCCGGACGAGGAGATCGCCAGCGCGGGCACCTCGACGAGGGAGACGCCGTCCTCCGGGAGCCCCGGGTTGGCCAGTACGTGGCCGGGCCGCGTCACGCCGATGAAGTGGGCCAGCGAGAACAGCTCCTCGGTGTCCCGCCAGGTGAGGATCTGCGAGAGCGCGTCGGCCCCGGTGATGAAGAAGAGGTCCGCGTCACCGTGCTCGGCGCGCAGGTCCCGCAGCGTATCGGTGGTGTAGGTGGGGCCGCCGCGGTCGATGTCGATGCGGCTGACCGAGAACTGCGGGTTGGACGCGGTGGCGATGACCGTCATCAGATAGCGGTCCTCGGCCTGGGACACCTTCTTGTGGCTCTTCTGCCACGGCTGCCCGGTCGGCACGAAGACCACCTCGTCCAGGTGGAACTGCGAGGCCACCTCGCTCGCGGCGACCAAGTGGCCGTGGTGGATCGGGTCGAAGGTCCCGCCCATCACGCCGAGTCGCCGCTTCGCGGGCTCTGTCTGCTCTCCCATGCGTGCAGACCCTACTGGGCCCGGCCGCGCACCGGGACGTCGGTTCAGCGGTCGCGGTTGAAACGGGTGACGCCCCACAGCAGGAGCAGCAGGATGACGAGGGCCGCGCCGCCCGTCATGAAGGGGCTGATGCTCTCGTGGGTGTCCACGTGCTCGCCCTCGGCGGCGAGCGTGACCAGGGCGGTGTGGGCGGTGCTGAATGCGGTCATCTTCGGCAGGACCTATCCGGGATGGGATCGGGCAGAGACTTCTGACACATCGTATGCGGCAGCGACTGGCAACCTCACGGCGACTCCGCGCGTCCGTCCTAGTCAGGCGCGTGCACAAGGCGCGCACAGGCGTCGGGCCAGTACGCAGCGCACAGGAGCCGTCGGGGGCAGGCCCCGCCGGGCCTGGCCTCGCCGGGCCGGTCAGTCCTTGTTGCCGTACCCGCGCAGCAGGAACCAGGTGAGGAGGGCGATGCCGACGACCGAGACGAGGACGACCGTGGGCATCAGCATGCCGGGCCCCCCGTCTCTGGAGACGGCGAGCAGTTCCGTGAAGCCGGGGCAGCCGGTCAGGGCATTCATGTCGGGCATGGCTCCACGGTAGCCAGCCCGTTGTCAACATCTAGGCTGGGGTCCGAATAGCGGGGGACGGGTTCGGATCGGCCTGATCAGCCCAGTGAAGGGGGTCACCATGAGCGACAGTGACAGCGGCGGGGGACACGAGCAGGCGCCCAGCCGGGAACGGAAGCGGTTCCCCGGAATCTCCTCGCGCGCGTACGAACATCCGGCGGACCGGTCGGCGCTGGTAGCGCTGCGCAAGCTGAGCGGTTTCGACACCGTCTTCAAGGCGCTGAGCGGACTGCTCCCGGAGCGCAGCCTGCGGCTGCTGTTCCTCTCCGACTCGGTGCGCGTCGGCGACCAGCAGTTCCAGCACCTCAACACCATGCTGCGGGACGCCTGCTACATCCTGGACCTGGAGAAGGTCCCGCCGATGTACGTCACCCAGGACCCGCAGCCCAACGCCATGTGCATCGGCCTGGACGAGCCGATCATCGTGGTCACCACCGGGCTCGTCGAGCTGCTCGACGAGGAGGAGATGCGGGCGGTGGTGGGCCACGAGGTGGGCCACGCGCTGTCCGGGCACTCCGTCTACCGCACCATCCTGCTGTTTCTCACCAACTTCGCACTCAAGGTCGCCTGGATACCGCTGGGCAATATCGCGATCATGGCGATCGTCACGGCGCTGCGCGAGTGGTTCCGCAAGTCGGAGCTGTCGGCGGACCGGGCCGGACTGCTGGTCGGGCAGGATCTGCGGGCGTCGATGCGCGGACTGATGAAGATCGCGGGCGGCAACCATCTGCACGAGATGAACGTGGACGCGTTTCTCGCGCAGGCCGAGGAGTACGAGTCGGGCGGCGATATGCGGGACTCCGTGCTCAAGATCATGAACGTGCTGCCGCGCAGCCACCCGTTCACGACCGTACGGGCCGCCGAGCTCAAGCGGTGGGCCGAGAGCCGCGACTACCAGCGGATCATGGACGGCCACTACCCGCGCCGCGACGAGGACAAGGACACCTCGGTGACCGACTCCTTCAAGGAGTCCGCGACGCACTACGCCGAATCGGTGCGGTCCAGCAAGGACCCGCTGATGGGGCTCGTACGGGACATCGCGGGCGGCGCGGGCGACCTGGGCGGCAGGCTCCGGGACACCTTCACCGGCCGGGGCCCGGCGTCGGCGGGGCGGAACACCGGGGACGCGCCCGGGAACGGCTCCGAGGACCCGCCGGGCGGCGACGACGCCCCGAAGGGGCCCGCAGCGGGCTGACGACGGCCCGGGGAGTCCGCCCGCCAGGCCGCTGGCCACAGCTCAGGAGAGGCGTACGCCCAGGCCGCCGGCAGTGGCCCGGAGGGGCGGCCGAGGCGGCTATCGGCGGCGGCCCGACGGGGTCGGCAGGGCACTGGCCGCCAGCACGCCGCACAGCGACGCCGTGGCCCGCCCGGTCGCGTACGGATCCGTACCGGCCGGGCCCTCGTCCTTCGCCCGCTCCCCCGCCAGCAGCGGCCGCAGATACCCGGCCGCGTCCGCCGCGCAGGACTCGGGCCCGGCCTGCACATTGGCCTGCGCCACCTCGATGTGGTGGTCGCGCAGGTCGTCCCGGTCGAAGCGGAAGCGCATCTCGCGCCGGACGGTGAAGAGCGAGACCTCGTCCGCCCCGGCCGACGGCCCGTGCCCGGCCCGCGCCGGGCGCAGCGGGTAGACGAAGGTGTGGTCGGCGGTGACCTCCAGCGCGCCCGCCGACTCCGTCACGGAGAGCGTGCCCCGGACCCGTACGGGCGCGTTCGCGAGGGCGACCTTCGACGGGTCGAAGCGGACCAGCCAGCCGGTGGCCGCGTGCCGCCCGTCGTCCTGCGGGTGGGCGAGGCTCTGGTCGTACTGGGCGAGCTGCGACGGGTCGAGCAGTACGCGCGTGGTCCGGGTGTCGCCGCCGGTGAGCACGCCGGGGTCGAGGGAGGACTTGACGACGTACTCCTTGGCCGCGGCGAGCGCGGCCAGCACCTGGCTCTCGGAGAAGTGCTGGGTCTTGCGGGCGGCGGGCAGCGTCACGCCCTCCGAGCCCTCGCCGAACTGCGCGGCGGGGCTGTGGTCGAAGAGGTCGCGCGCGGAGGAGCCGACGACCGTGCCGGTGGGCGCGAGCGGGATGAGCGTGGTGCGCAGCGGGTCGGCGGCGGGCGGCGGCGTCTCCTTGTAGGGGTGGCGTACGCCCATATAGACGGCCGTTCCGAAGGCGAGGGCGATCAGCAGCACCAGGACGAGCACTTGGCGCGGGGCCCCGATGCGGGCCCAGTGCGAGCGGTTGCGCACCGCCTGGGCGTGGTCGCGCATCCGCTCCCGGGCGGAGAACTCCTGGAGCCGGGCAGCACGTACGAACGACTCGTCGAAGGCGACGGAACCGTACTCGTCGTCGCTGCTTCCGGGGACACCTTCGGGAGTCCCCTCAGGTGGCTCTCCAGGCCCGGCCATACTTCAAGAGTAGGTCTGCGGACGCTCAGGTAAACGCCCTGGTACGCGACAAGTTCGGACGAAAACCGAGGCGGGCGCGGACGCGTCGGAGCAGGCCGGACGCACCCCATTCGGGAACGGCGCGGGCCGCGCGTACGCCGCTCAGGGGTGGCGCGGGGCGGCCGAGGCCACCGGCGGTTC
Source organism: Streptomyces sp. NPDC050617 (assembly GCF_040654795.1). Taxonomy (NCBI): domain Bacteria; kingdom Bacillati; phylum Actinomycetota; class Actinomycetes; order Kitasatosporales; family Streptomycetaceae; genus Streptomyces; species Streptomyces sp. NPDC050617. The sequence goes on from NZ_JBFAIS010000025.1 coordinate 93,949, forward strand.
GGATTCCGCGGAGACCGACGGCAGCGGGTCCGAGTACTCCTTGGCGGGGCCGGCGGGGCTGTCCACCCCGCTGGTGGCAGGCGGGGCCACCGGGCCCTGCCGGCTGCTGGAGGAGGCGCCGCGGAAGACGGCGGTGAAGGCGAGGGCGACCACGCCGATGCCCATCAGCACGGCGAGCGCCCAGGCCACCGGCCGGTGCCAGCGGGCGTGGCCGCGGTAGGGGCGGCGGAGGCTGCCGTAGCGTCCGTACGGGCCGTAGGCGTCGTCCGGGTCGAGATCGCGGGCGCCCGCGCCATGGCCCGCGCCGGGTCGGAATCCGCCGCGTCCGTCGTCGTGCGCCTCGTCGTACGCGTCCTCGTCGGCGGGCGCGGAAAGAGCGCGCCGGGACTGGGCCGCCGCGAGCATCCGCTCGGCCGCGGTCGGCTCGTGGATCGTGGCGGACCGTACGAAATCCTCGTCGAGTACCACGGAGGCGAACGGGTCTACCGCGTCCCCATGGCCGTGTTCCTGGCTTTCGGGCTCTTCGCCGTCCGGGAACGGCCTGCCCCCCGCGTCGTCCGGCACGTCTCCAGCGTAGCCCCGCGGACGCCGATTTGGGCAGGGAGTACGGCGATTGGCAGACGCGGGGAAGCGGGTCCGGAGCCGGGGGCCCGAGGCCGCGCGTACGACCGCGAACCCCCGGCCCTCCGGCCCCTCGAACCTCAGCGCGTGTGCCCGTCCCCGGTCACGATGTACTTCGTCGACGTCAGTTCCGGCAGCCCCATCGGCCCGCGCGCGTGCAGCTTCTGCGTCGAGATGCCGATCTCCGCGCCGAAGCCGAACTGGCCGCCGTCCGTGAAGCGGGTGGAGGCGTTGACCGCGACCGCCGCCGAGTCCACGAGCCGGGTGAAGCGGCGGGCGGCGGACTGCGAGGAGGTGACGATCGCCTCGGTGTGGCCGGAGGACCAGAGCCGGATGTGGTGGACGGCCGCGTCCAGCGACTCCACGACGGCGGCGGCGATGTCGTACGAGAGGTACTCGGTCTCCCAGTCCTCGAAGGTCGCCTCGACCACCGTCGCCGGGGACCCCTCGGCCAGCTCCAGCACCCGCTCGTCGCCGTGCACGGTGACGCCGGCCTCGGCCAGCGCGGCCAGCGCGCGCGGCAGGAACGCGGCGGCGATGTCCTGGTGCACGAGCAGCGTCTCGGCGGCGTTGCAGACGCTCGGGCGCTGCGCCTTGGAGTTGACGAGGATGTCGACGGCCATGTCGAGGTCGGCCTCGGCGTCCACGTACACATGGCAGTTGCCAGTGCCGGTCTCGATGACCGGGACCGTGGACTCCTCGACGACCGTGCGGATCAGCGAGGCCCCGCCGCGCGGGATCAGCACGTCCACCATGCCGCGGGCGCGCATCAGCTCCCGTACGGACTCCCGGCTCTCCCCCGGCACCAGCTGCACGGCGTCCGCGGGCAGCCCGGAGCCGCCGACGGCGTCGCGCAGGACCTTCACGAGGGCGGCGTTGGAGGCGGACGCGGAGGACGAGCCGCGCAGCAGCACCGCGTTGCCGGACTTGAGGCAGAGGGCCGCGGCGTCCACGGTCACGTTCGGGCGGGCCTCGTAGATGATCCCGACGACGCCGAGCGGGACCCGGACCTGGCGCAGGTCGATGCCGCCCGGCAGCGTGGAGCCGCGCACCACCTCGCCGACCGGGTCGGGCAGGGCCACCACGTCCCGTACGTCCTTGGCGATGGCGCGGACCCGCTCGGGGGTCAGGGTCAGCCGGTCGACGACGGACTCGGCGGTGCCGGCGGCCCGCGCGCGCTCGACGTCCTCCGCGTTGGCCGCGACGACGTCCTTCGTACGGACCTCCAGGGCGTCGGCCATGGCCAGCAGCGCCTCGTCCTTGACCGACCGCGGCAGTGGCGCGAGGTCGGCGGCCGCGGCGCGGGCGCGGTAGGCGGCGCGCAGCACCGGGGACTGCGGCATCGGGTCGGCCAGGGGCGAGGGGAAGACACTGCTCATGACGGCAGCCTACTGAGCGCGCGGCCCGGCCCCACCCCTTATGGCGCATATCCCGCTCCGCGAGACGGCGATCGCGCCACGGCCGCGAGCGCGGGGCGGCCGGCCGGCCGGGGAGCGTACGCGGCGGGGGCCCGGCGCGGCCCGTACGACCCGCGCCGGGCCCCCGCTCCCCTCGGAAGGGGCGCACGCCCGCCCTCAGAAGGGGTGCACGCCCACCGGGGAGGCGGGCGGCGGTCCGTAGCCCTCCGCGATGCGCTGGTGGTAGGTCTCGCGGTCGATGACCTCCAGGCCGACGATCTCCCACGGCGGGAGCCGGGCCGTCGAGCGGTGTTCACCCCAGAGCCGGAGCGCGACCGCCGCCGCGTCGTGGAGGTCCCTGGCCTCTTCCCAGTAGCGGATCTCGGCGTGGTCGTTGGCATAGCGGCTGGTCAGCAGAAAGGGGTGGTCGTGCGCGAGCTGTTCGAGCGCCCGCCGAACCTCCTTCAGGGGCGCCTCGGCGCCCGAGACGCTGAGCGTGACGTGCCACAGCCGCGATTCCTCGGCGCCCCGGGGCTGCGGTTCGGACCTGGTCTCCGTGGCGCCGCCCCCACCCGGCGCCTGTATCTCCTCGCCTGTCCCGACGCTGGTCAGTGCGCGCTCCGCCGTCCCTCGGGGCAGCGCGCCCGAGCGCCCTCGTCTCACCGGCGGCCTCCTGTTGATCGCTGCTCCGCGCGCGTGCGGCGGAGCCGTTCCGTGCTGTTTCCCGCTGCTGCTCGCAGCATGTCCCTTGCGGACGGGCCGCTGCCCTGGGCGGCCCCGTTCTTCAAAGTTGACCAGTCCGGGGGCGGCCGCGTGGCGGTTTTGCCGAAGGTGTCCGTACAAAGACTGGTGGAGGGCCGGACTTCTCCCCCGCGCGCCCGGCGCCGATAGGCGGCTCACATCCCGCTGAGGCGCTCAGCTGCCCAGGCGCTCAGCGGCTCAGCACGACCAGATCGTCGCGGTGCACGACCTCGCGCTCGTACGCCGGTCCGAGCTCGCGCGCCAGGTCCCTGGTGGAGCGGCCGATCAGCTGAGGGATCTCCTTGGCGTCGAAATTGACGAGGCCGCGCGCCACCGCGCGCCCGGCGCCGTCCCGCAGCTCGACCGGGTCCCCCGCCGAGAACTCCCCCTCGACCGCCTCGATCCCGGCGGGCAGCAGCGAGCCGTGCCGCTCCAGCACGGCCCGTACGGCGCCGTCGTCCAGCGTGAGCGCGCCGCGCGGCGCGGAGGCGTGCGCGAGCCACAGCAGGCGGTCGGCGGAGCGCCGTCCGGTGCGGTGGAAGTACGTGCCGGTGGGCCGCCCGGCCAGCGCGTCGGCGGCCTGGCCGGCGGAGGTCAGGACGACCGGGATGCCCGCGGCGGCGGCGATCCGGGCGGCCTCGACCTTGGTGACCATGCCGCCGGTGCCCACCCCGGCCTTGCCCGCGCTGCCGATGGCGACGCCCTCGAGGTCCGCGGGGCCGGCGACCTCCGCGATCCGGGCGGTGCCGGGGGTGCTGGGGTCGCCGTCGTAGAGGCCGTCGACGTCGGAGAGGAGGATCAGCAGGTCGGCCCGGACGAGGTGGGCGACGAGCGCGGCGAGGCGGTCGTTGTCGCCGAAGCGGATCTCGTCCGTCGCGACGGTGTCGTTCTCGTTGACGATCGGCACGGTCCCCATGGCCAGCAGCTGGTCCAGGGTCCGGCAGGCGTTGCGGTAGTGGGCCCGGCGGCTGGTGTCGTCGGAGGTCAGCAGCACCTGGCCGACGCGGCGGCCGTAGCGCGCGAAGGAGGCCGTGTAGCGGGCGATGAGCAGGCCCTGGCCGACGCTGGCGGCGGCCTGCTGGCGGGCGAGGTCGCGGGGGCGCCGGTCGAGGCCGAGCGGCGCGAGGCCGGCGGCGATGGCACCGGAGGAGACCAGGACTATCTCCCTGGGCCGCGGCCCGCGGACCTTGGCGAGGGCGTCGACGAGCGCGTCGACCCGGTCGGCGTCGAGCCCGCCCGCCGCGGTGGTGAGCGAGGAGGAGCCCACCTTGACCACGACCCTGCGGGCGTCCGTCACGTCCTGTCTCGCCTGTGTCACGCGCGTACAACCCCTGTGCTCGCCGATGCCGTGCCTGCTTGTCCGGCTTGTCTTGTCCGGCTCGTCTTGTCCGATGCGTAAATCTACGGCAGGCGGCGGCGGACGCGCCGGGGCGTTTCGGTCTCCGGACGGGGCCGGCGGTCACGAAGGGCGTGGCGCGAGGGAGGAGGCACGGGGGCGGAGGCGGGAGGGCGGAGGATATCCCTCAGAGCGCAGGTGAATAGTCCTTTTTAGGGTGATTCACATCACGGCAGATTGCTACCGGGCCAACGCTCGACATACGGTCAGTGGTCGACCCTTCCCACAACCGGTCATCCTCAACCCTCCAGTCCTTGCTGCCAGGAGCCCGCCCAGTGCCTTCTGCCGGAACAGCCTCCCGCCGAGCCGCAGCGCTCGCGGCGCTGCTCGCGATGCTCGTGTTCTTCGCCGCCCAGCTCATCGGCGCGCTGCTGCCCAATGTGCCGCTCTTCGTCGCCGCCTCGGCAGCGGGGCTCGCGCTCGACCTCGTCCTGCAGCACCGCGATCCCGGCCTGCTCTCGCTGCTGAGCCGGATCCGCCTCGATGTGACGGTCCGGCAGCTGCTGCGCGACATGCTGATCATGGTCGGGCTGCTGCGCGTCCACAACATCGACCCCACGCACGAGCACGCGCCGCTCTTCATCGGCCTGCTGCTCTTCTACTGCGCGCACTTCGCGTGCCAGGCCGCCGCGGTGGCGGTCCGCCGGGCCCGCACGCTGCCGTTCCTGACCCGCAACATCGACGCGTCCGGACTCCACCTGTCCGCCGCCCCGCCGCGCCTGCTGGCCCGTCAGCAGGGCCGCCGGCTGCTGCGCTTCACCGCGCCGGCCAGCGTCGGCCTGCTCACCACCGCCGCCACCGGCAACGCCCTGTGGGGCGAGATCGGCCTCGGCGTCGCCCTGGTCCTCGCCATCGGCGGCACGGCCTACCTCGCCACCTGGCTGCTGCCCAAGAAGCGCATCGCCGTCGAACAGCAGGCGCTGGCCTGGCTGGACAAGTGGCTGGCCGCGTACCAGCCCACCGTCGGCATGTACTTCTCCGGCGGCACCTCCTCCGCGTACCAGGCGAACATGTGGCTCTCCACCCTCGCCGAGCTGGACGGCAACCCGGTCATCGTGCTCCGCGAGCGGTTCATGGTGCAGAAGATCGAGGCCACCGACGTGCCCATCATCTGCATCCCCAAGGTCGTCCACCTGATGGCCCTGGAGGAATCGTCGATCAAGATGATGCTGCACCCGGCCAACTCCGGTAAGACCTCGCAGGTGCTGCGCATGCCCTCGATCAAGCACGCGTTCACCAACCACGGCGAGAGCGACAAGCTCTCCAGCTGCAACCCGTACTCGAAGGCATACGACGAGGTCTGGGTCGCCGGCCCCGCCGCCCGCGAGCGCTACCAGCTCGCCGACATCGGCGTCGAGGACAAGGACGTCGTCGAGGTCGGCCGCCCGCAGCTGGCCCCCATCCAGCCGTACGCGGGCGCGCCCGAGGGCGAGTTCACCACCGTGCTGTACGCGCCGACCTGGGAGGGCTGGGACGGCAACCCCGGCAACACCTCGGTGATCCTCGCGGGCGAGAACATCGTCCGGGAGCTCCTCGCCGACCCCAAGGTCCGCCTGCTCTACAAGCCGCACCCGATGACCGGCTCCGTCGACCCGCGGGCCGGCCGCGCCAACGAGCGCATCATGGCGATGGTCCGCGAGGCCGCCGCCAAGCGCTCCGGCGCCCGCCCCGGCCCCGAGGCCGCCGCCGAACTGGCCCGCCGCACCGCCGAGCTGGACCGGCTGACCACCAGCACCTTCCGGGAGAGCGCCGACGAAGTGGAGCGCATGATGCTCCAGGGCACCCCCGAACCCGGCCGCGCCGCGACCGTGGAGGCGGCCACCGCCGCCTGGGAGGCCGCCTACTGGGCCTCGCTGCCGGCCTGGGAGCACCAGGTCATCACCGACGCGCGGCCCGCCCTCTACACCTGCTTCAACCAGTCCGACCTGCTCATCAGCGACGTGTCCAGCGTCGTCTCGGACTACCTGAGCAGCGAGAAGCCGTACGCGGTGGCCAACACCAGCGGCATGCCGGAGGACGAGTTCGTCGCGGGCTTCCCGACCGTCAGCGCGGCCACCATCCTCACCCCGCAGGCCGAGGGCGTACCGGCGCTCCTGGAGGCCGTGCGCGACCCGGGCAAGGACCGCCTCGCCACGGCCCGCGCCGAGCTGAAGGTGGAGCTGCTGGGCCCCTCCGACCCGCCCTCGCTGACCCGCTTCAACGCCGCCGCGCTCGCCCTGTGCGGCAAGGCCGACGAGCGCCGCGCCCGGATGGCGGCCCGCGCCGCCGGAGACGTCCCCTCGCCCCGCGACATGGACCCGGCGGCGGACGAGCTGGGCCCGGCCACGGACGACGCGCCGGAGACGCGCGCGTCGGTGTGAGCGGCCCGTAACCGCGGAAGGCCCCGGGAGGACGATCCTCCCGGGGCCTTCGCTTATGTCCGTCTCCTACATGCCCGTACGCCCGCGCCAAAGGGCCCAGAGGTCTCAGAGGCGCTCGGAGGGGCTCAGAAGGGCTTGAACTCGTCGAACTCCTGCTCCGCCTCGTCCCGCGCGTCGGCGCGGTCCCGGCGGCGCTGCGCGGCCGGCCGCGGGGCCTCCATGCGGTGGTCCTCGCCGCGGCGGCCGAGCATCTCCGCGCCGGCGGCCATGGTCGGCTCCCAGTCGAAGACGACCGAGTCCTCGTCGCTGCCGATCGCGACGCCGTCGCCCGCGCGGGCGCCCGCCTCCAGGAGGGCGTCCTCGACGCCGAGGCGGTTGAGCCGGTCGGCGAGGTAGCCGACGGCCTCGTCGTTGTTGAAGTCGGTCTGGCGCACCCAGCGCTCGGGCTTCTCGCCGCGCACCCGGTAGATGCCGTCCTCGTCCGCCACGACCGTGAAGCCCGCGTCGTCCACGGCCTTCGGGCGGATGACGATGCGGGTCGCCTCCTCCTTGGGCTTGGCGGCGCGCGCCTCGGCCACGATGCCCGCGAGCGCGAAGGACAGCTCCTTCAGGCCCAGCCGGGACACGGCCGACACCTCGAAGATCTGGTAGCCGCGGGCCTCCAGCTCGGGCCGGATGATGTCGGCGAGGTCCTTGCCGTCGGGGATGTCGACCTTGTTGAGGACGACGAGCCGCGGCCGGTCCTCCAGCCCGCCGTACTCCGCCAGCTCCGCCTCGATCTGGTCGAGGTCGGAGAGCGGGTCGCGCTCGGACTCCAGCGTCGCCGTGTCCAGTACGTGCACGAGCACCGAGCAGCGCTCGACGTGCCGCAGGAACTCCAGGCCGAGGCCCTTGCCCTGGCTGGCGCCGGGGATGAGGCCGGGCACGTCGGCGATGGTGTAGACGGTCGAACCGGCCGTCACCACGCCGAGGTTGGGCACCAGGGTGGTGAAGGGGTAGTCGGCGATCTTCGGCTTGGCGGCCGAGAGCACCGAGATCAGCGAGGACTTCCCGGCGCTGGGGAAGCCGACGAGCGCGACGTCCGCGACGGTCTTGAGCTCCAGGACCACGTCGCCGGCGCTGCCCGGCTCGCCGAGCAGCGCGAAGCCGGGGGCCTTGCGGCGGGCCGAGGCCAGCGCGGCGTTGCCGAGGCCGCCGCGGCCGCCCTGCGCGGCGACGAAGGTGGTGCCCTCGCCGACCAGGTCGGCGAGGACCTCGCCCTTCTTGTCGAGCACGACGGTGCCGTCCGGCACCGGCAGGACCAGGTCGCCGCCGTCCTTGCCGGAGCGGTTGCCGCCCTCGCCGGGCTTGCCGTTGGTGGCCTTGCGGTGCGGGCTGTGGTGGTAGTCCAGGAGGGTGGTGACCGACTGGTCGACGACCAGGATCACATCGCCGCCCCGTCCGCCGTTGCCGCCGTCCGGGCCGCCGAGCGGCTTGAACTTCTCACGGTGCACGGAGGCGCAGCCGTGGCCCCCGTTACCCGCGGCGACATGCAGCTCGACGCGGTCCACGAAGGTGGTCATGACGGTTGCCTCCAGATAAGGACGGGATTGTTCTCTGTACTAACACGCCGAGGGCGGACCCGCTTCCCGTCGCCGGGAAAGCCTGGTCCGCCCTCGGAAAAGGTGCTGGGTCGTGCCGAAAGCTGATTACTCAGCGATCGGGACGATGTTCACGACCTTGCGACCACGGTGGGTGCCGAACTGCACCGCACCGGCGGCCAGCGCGAACAGGGTGTCGTCGCCGCCGCGACCGACGCCCGAGCCCGGGTGGAAGTGGGTGCCGCGCTGGCGGACCAGGATCTCGCCGGCGTTGACGGCCTGGCCGCCGAAGCGCTTGACGCCGAGCCGCTGGGCGTTGGAGTCGCGACCGTTCCGAGTGGACGATGCGCCCTTCTTGTGTGCCATGTCTCCTCAGTCCCTTACTTAGCAGCCGCGTCGATGCCGGTGATCTTGATCGCCGTGTACTGCTGGCGGTGACCGATCCGCTTGCGGTAGCCGGTCTTGTTCTTGTACTTCAGGATGTCGATCTTGGCACCCTTGTGGTGGTCCACGATCTCGGCCTGGACCTTGACGCCGGCCAGCACCCACGGGTCGCTGGTGACCGCGTCGCCGTCGACGACGAGCAGCGTCGAGAGCTCGACCGCGTCGCCAACCTTGCCGGTGGAAATCTTGTCGACCTCAAGGACGTCACCAACAGCAACCTTGTGCTGGCGGCCGCCGCTACGCACGATTGCGTACACGCGGATCTCACTCTCTCGCTAGTAAACGGGACCTCTGATGCCAGCCGCTCACACGGTCCGCGAACGGTCCGTGGGATCCGAATGGACGAGCGGCCTCTACCGGCGGGGCCGGAAGGGATGTGCTCAGGGGTTTGGCGCGTTGCACACGCCGACGGTCCAGGGTACGGGGCCCTTGACCACGGGGTCAAACCGGTCCCGCGCGGGTACGGGCGGCGGCCGGTACGGACTGCCCGCACCCCTGCCCGTACGGGCGTACGGTCCGGGCTCGTACGGGCTCGCCCGCGCGCCCCCGGTACGGGCCGGGGCCGGTACGCACGGATGCGTACCGGCCCCTTGCGCGGGTCACCGAGACGATCGGTTCCCGGCGCTGACGACCGTGCCTGCGGCTCAGTCCTCGGCGGAAGCCGACACGGAGGACTGCGGCTGCTCCGCCGCCGCGGCCTTCTTCGTCGTCTTCTTGGCCGTGGTCTTCTTCGCCGTCGTCTTCTTGGCGGCCGTCTTCTTGGCCGTCGTCGTCTTCTTCGCCGCGGTCTTCTTGGCGGCCGTCTTCTTGGCGGGCGCCTTCTTGGCCGTGGTCGTCTTCTTCGCCGTAGCGGCCTTCTTACGGACCGCCTTCTTGGCCGGGGCCGCCTCTTCGGAGTCGGCGGGCGACTCCTCGGCCGGCGTCTCGGCGACCGCGGGCTCAGCCGCCGGGGCCTCCGGCTCCGACTGCTCCGGCTGCTTCGACTGCTCCGCCTGCGGCTCGGCCTTCGGCTGCTCCGCGGGCGCGCTGACGACGACCACGGCGGCGTCCTCGGCGCCCGTCGGGGAGCCCGCCGGGGCGGTCACCTTGCGGGTCGCGCGGCGGCGCGTACGTACCGGCTTCGGCTCGGCGACGGGCTCGGGAGCCGTCTCGACGACCGCCTCGGGCTCGACGGCCGGGGCCTCGGCCACCGGCTCGGCCTCGGCGACCGGCTCCGGCTCGGCCGGCACGACCACCGTGGCCGCCGCCGCGGTCTCGGCGTCGGCACCGGCGCCGGTCCCGGCCTCGGTCTCGGCCTTCGGCGAGCCCGCCGGAGCGGTCGCCTTGCGGGTCGCCCGGCGGCGTCCCCGGCCGCCGCGTCCGCGCGACTCGGCGGCCGCCTGCGCCTCGGCAGGGCTGCCGAACCACTCGTCGTCCGCCTCGACCGCGGGCCGCAGCTCGGCCTCGGTCACCGCCACGGGCTCCAGCTCGGGCTGGGACTCCTCGTCGGCCACGGCCGCCGGCTCGTCCGCGAGCGGCTGCTCGTGGCCGTGCTCGTGGTCATGGTCATGCTGCTGGCCGCCGCCCGCGGACTTGCCCTTCTTCTTGCCGCGCTTGCCGCCCCCGCCGCCGCCGGCGGCGGTCGGCTGGTCCATGTGGACGATCACGCCGCGGCCGTTGCAGTGCACGCACGGCTCGGAGAACGACTCCAGCAGGCCCTGCCCGACCCGCTTGCGGGTCATCTGGACCAGGCCCAGCGAGGTGACCTCGGCCACCTGGTGCTTGGTGCGGTCCCGGCCCAGGCACTCCAGCAGCCGCCGCAGCACGAGGTCGCGGTTGGACTCCAGCACCATGTCGATGAAGTCGATCACGATGATGCCGCCGAGGTCGCGCAGCCGCAGCTGGCGCACGATCTCCTCGGCCGCCTCCAGGTTGTTCCTGGTGACCGTCTCCTCCAGGTTGCCACCCTGGCCGGTGAACTTCCCGGTGTTGACGTCGACGACAATCATCGCCTCGGTCCGGTCGATGACGAGCGAACCGCCGCTCGGCAGCCAGACCTTGCGGTCCAGCGCCTTCATCAGCTGCTCGTCGATCCGGTACGTGGCGAAGACGTCGACGTCCGACGTCCACTTCTGCAGCCGGTCGGTGAGGTCGGGGGCGACGTGCGCGACGTATCCGTGGATCGTCTCCCAGGCGTCGGCGCCGCTCACGATGACCTTGGAGAAGTCCTCGTTGAAGATGTCGCGGACGACGCGGACGGTCATGTCCGGCTCGCCGTAGAGCAGGGTCGGGGCGTTGGAGCCGCCGCCCTTCGCTTTCTTCTGGATCTCCTCCCACTGCGCCTGGAGGCGCTCCACGTCCCGGCGCAGCTCGTCCTCGCTCGCGCCCTCGGCGGCGGTGCGGACGATGACGCCCGCGTCCTCGGGGACGATCTTCTTGAGGATCTGCTTGAGCCGCGACCGCTCGGTGTCCGGGAGCTTGCGGCTGATGCCGGTCATCGAGCCCTCGGGCACGTACACGAGGTAGCGGCCCGGCAGCGAGACCTGGCTGGTGAGCCGGGCGCCCTTGTGGCCGATCGGGTCCTTGGTGACCTGGACCAGCACGGACTGGCCGGACTTCAGGGCGGTCTCGATGCGCCGGGGGCCGTTGGCCATCCCGAGCGCCTCAAAGTTGACCTCACCGGCGTACAGGACGGCGTTGCGGCCCTTGCCGATGTCGACGAAGGCGGCCTCCATGGACGGCAGCACGTTCTGGACCTTGCCCAGGTAGACGTTGCCGACGTAGCTGGTGGCCTGCTCCTTGTTGACGAAGTGCTCGACGAGGACGTTGTCCTCCAGCACGCCGATCTGGGTGCGCTCACCGCTCTGGCGCACCACCATCACGCGCTCGACGGCCTCGCGGCGGGCCAGGAACTCGGCCTCCGTGATGATCGGCACCCGGCGGCGGCCCTGCTCGCGCCCTTCACGGCGGCGCTGCTTCTTGGCCTCCATACGGGTCGAGCCCTTGATGGACTGGACCTCGTCGAAGCCGGTGCCGGGCTCGCGCTCGGCGTCCTTCTTGCGGGGCTCGCGGACCTTGACGACCGTACGCTCCGGGTCGTCGCCGCCCCCCTCGGCGTCCTGGCCGTCACCGCTGCGGCGCCGACGACGGCGGCGGCGCCGGCTGCTCGCGGAGCCCGAACCGTTCTGCTCGTCGTCGTCGGCCTCGTCCTCGGCGGACTCGGCGTCCCGCCCGGACTCCGGCTCGGCGTCGGACTGCTCGCTCTCCTGCTCCTGCTCGTCGTCGGAGTCCGCGGCCTCGCCACGGCGACGGCGGCGGCCGCCGCGGCGACGGCGGCGCGAGGGGCGGTCGCCCGACTCGTCGTCGCCGTGCGCGGCGTCCTCGGAGTCGTCGGCCTGCTCCGCGTCGGCGTCGGCGCTCTCCGCTGCCGGGGCGGCGCTCTCCTCGGCGGGGGCGGCGGGCGCGGGGGCGGCGTCCTGCTCGTTCTCGGCGGCCTCACCGCGACGGCGGCGACGGCGACGGCCGCCGGACTGCCGCTGCTCGGCGGGGGCCTCGTCCGCCGTCTCGGGCTCGTCCTGCTCCGCCTCCACGGAGGCGGCGGCCGCGGCCGCGGCGCTCTCCGGCGTCTGGAACATCGGCTCGGTGAACACCGGCGCCTGGAAGACGGCGGACGGCGGACGGACGGCGCGGCGGCGGCTGCGGGCGCGCGAGGTGTCCTCGGCGGGCGCGGCGGGCGTCTCCTCGGCGGCGGGCGCGGCGCTCTCAGCACCCTGCTCACGGGCTTCCGGCGCGCTCTCGGAGCGGGCCGCGCGGCGGCGCGTACGAGCGGGCTTCTTCGGCTCCTCGGGGGCGACGGGCTCGGGGGCCGCGGCCTCCTCGGCGACGGCTTCCTCGTCCTCGGCCTCGTCGTCCGCCACGGGCTCCTCGGCGACGGCGGGCTCTTCGGCCACGGGCTCGGCGACCGGGGCGGCGGCCTTGCGGGTGGCGCGGCGGCGCGTACGAGCGGGCTTGGACTCCTCGGCGACCGGCTCGGCGGCAGCCTCACCCGACTGGGCCGCGTCCGTCTGAGCGGCGTCGTCCGTCTGAGCGGCGTCCGTCTGGGGCGCGCCCTCGGGGGCGACCGCCTTGCGGGTGGCACGCCGCCGCGTACGGGCGGGCTTGGCGTCTCCACTCACCTCGGCCGGCGTCTCCGCGACCGGGGCGCTGGGCACGACGGCGTCGGCGACGGCCGCCGCCTCGTCATCCGTACCCGTACGGGGCGCTCCCGCCGGGGCGGTCGCCTTGCGGGTGGCGCGGCGGCGCGGACGCGCGGGGGCGGTGTCGGCCGGCGCCTCGGCGACCGGCTCGGCGGCCGGGGCGTCCTCGGCGGCATCGAGAGTGGTGGAAGTGGTGGTGGTGACGGCCGCCGCGACGGCGTCGCCGGTGGCTGCGACCGGCGGACCCGCCGGCCGGGATGCCGCGCGGCGCCGGCGGCGCGGCGGCAGGGTGTCGCTGGGGGTGTCGTCTGTGTTGTCCCCGGCGGCGCTGTAGCGCGCCGCTTCATTGGGTTCGATCGGCTCGAACATGCGGGCGGTTCTCCCGTCACGCTCCCGGGCGCCGCGTCTGTGTCCGGTCTGCGGCCCGCGTGATGTCCGCGGTTCCGCCTCCGGGGCGCGGGCGCCGCACGGGAGCTGTCGTCTCGCTCGCCGGGTCCGAGTTGTCGGCACCGGCGAAAGTCTCCTGGTCAGTGCGCCTGCCGGACCGGGGTGGCTCCCTGGTGGATCGGCGGCGCGTCGACGGCCGTCCTACGCGGAACCTTCCCCGGCCTTCGGCGGGGAGTCCCCGGCCGTCGCCTTCGCGGCACTCAGCCCGGCGGCCGTGGGTGGGGCGGCCGTGGCAGCGTCGCGGTCGGGCGCGAGCGGGTCGGTCACCGTGCCGGACTCCTCATCGAGCAGCCCCTGCGCCAGCCTGGTCACCGCAGCGGGGACCGGCGGCGCCAGGTCGGCCGTGGCGCGGAGACCGGACAGGACGTCGTCGGGTCGAACGGCAGGTGTCAAATGCCGAACAACCAGCCGCAGTATCGCACAGGCAGTGAGGTCGGGCCTATCGACCGGGGCCGCGAGTGCTTCGAGGCGGACGACGGCGGCACGCGCGTCGAAGGTCCGCAACCCGTTTTTCGTACGGCGCTCGACCTCCACGGTCTCCGCCGCCAGAAAGGCCGCGACGGCCCGTTCGGCGTCCTCGGCCCGTACGCCGTCGAGCCGCAGCTCCCATACGGACGCCTGCAACCGGTCGGCGAACGACGAGGTGTGCGCCTCCACCGCGTCGGTGATGTCGAGCCCGGCGGGCATCGACTCGTCCAGCAGTGCGCGCAGCTTCTCGGGGTCGCGCGCGGCGGTGAGCTGGATCTCCAGGTACTCGGCCTCGCTGCCCGTACCGGTGGGAGCGGCGTTCGCGTACGACACCTTGGGGTGCGGGGTGAATCCCGCCGAGTACGCCATGGGCACCTCGGCGCGGCGCAGCGCCCGCTCGAAGGCGCGCTGGAAGTCACGGTGGCTGGTGAACCGGAGGCGGCCGCGCTTGGTGTAGCGCAGGCGGATGCGCTGCACCGCGGGTGCGGGCGGCGGGCCTTCGGGCTGTCGCTTGCCCAGTGTTACTTCTCCTTGGTGCGGGGGCGCTACTGGACGCCGTCCCAGCGTCGGCGGGGACCGTCCCGGATGGCGCACGTTCGAGCGCCGTCCTGTCCGGATCGCCCCCGCGTGGGCGGGGACAACAGTCGCGCCCGGACGTTGTTCCCAGGGTACGTGCCCCACGCCGCGCCGCTCCCCGGCGGCCCCTGCCAGGTGATACAGCCCCGGCCTGCTCCGAGCCCGCTCCGGGCCCGCGCCGGGTCACCCGGCCGTGGCGATCCAGTACCGCAGCTTGCCCCCGCGCTCGTCCTCCAGCTCGCCGCCGCACGCCTCGATCACCCGGCGGGAGGCGGTGTTGCCGACGTCACAGGTGACGAGCACCGGATCGATGCCGAGCGAATGGACGACGGGCAGCGAGGCCCGCAGCATCCCGGTGGCGTGCCCGCGGCGCCGCGCGGAGGGCCGTACGCCATAACCGATGTGCCCGCCGAGTTCGAGCAGCGCGGGCGTGAGCCGATGCCGTACGGAGAGTCGCCCGAGGTATTCGTCCCCGTCCACATACCAGAGCGTGGTCACGGCCCCCCGCCCCTGGGACTCGCCCGCCATACCGTCCGCCAACATCCGTATATACCCGGCGAACACCGCGGGATCGTCCCACCGCCCGTGGTACTCCCGAATCTCCCGAGCCATGGTCGACTTCCGCGCCGCACTCCCGTGCCCCTCGGCACGGAACTCGTCCATGGCGGCGAGGAAGGAGGCGTGGACGCGGGCGGTAGGAGCGATGAGCTGCGGCATCGGGCCATTCTGCACGGGCCTCCGCAAGCCGCCCGTAAAGATCAGCCGACGGTCCCGGGCTCCGCGAGCCACTGGGTCCTGAGCCCCGTGTGCTTGGCGACGGTCTCGAAGTCACGGTCGTAGTGCAGCAGCGTGAGGCGGTGGTGCAGGGCCGTCACGGCGACGAGGAGGTCGACGATTCCGGCGGAGCGATGACATCCCGCACGAGCCAATCCGCTCTGCAACTCGTGCACCCGGGCCCAAGCATCGTCCGGAACTCCCCGCCACGCGTAGAGAGCCCCGAAACCCTCGTGCATCCGCTCGTACTGATCGGTGGATCGAGCCGAAAAGAGCAGTTCCGCTTCCGTCGGCGCACACATGCCGATGCGCCCCTGACGCAGGACGGGCGCCCACTTCTCCATAGGGCCCGCCCTGTGGATACGCCCGGCGGCCGAGGTGTCGATCAGGAAGCAATCCGCTCCGCAGTCCCCCACGCCCCCCTGACCTCCTCCTTGAACCCAGGTTCGCGCGCCTTGTCGAAAGCGCCTTCTTCGTCCAGGGCGACCAGATCGGCCCACGCCCGCTGTCGCCGAAGCCGTGCCCCTATTTCCGCGAGCGCCGCGTTGACGGTGTCCTTCTTCGTCTTCGTCCCCAGCACCTCGGCCGCCAACGCCAGAGCCTCGTCGTCAATATCGATCATGGTCTTGGACATAAGAGCCGCCCTCTCAAAGAGATGCCGCAATTGGCCGCGAATACGCATTCAGGATACCGAGCCGGCATCAATGCAGAAACATTTCCCCCACCCAGCCAGCAATACGAATTGCTGTGCGAGCGGGAAGCCCCGGCGTCTCCGCCGTGCGGCTCCGCGTCACCGCCCGGTCCCACACCTACTGGATCGACGGCAGCCCGGCGCTCCGCTGGGAGCACCGTCTCGCCTGAGCTGTTTGTCCGGGCTGCCTGTCCGCGCTACTTGTTGACGACCGTCAGCGGCAGCAGCTTCTTGCCCGTCGGGCCGATCTGGATCTCGGTGTCCATCTGGGGGCACACGCCGCAGTCGAAGCACGGAGTCCACCGGCAGTCCTCGACCTCCGTCTCGTCGAGGGCGTCCTGCCAGTCCTCCCAGAGCCAGTCCTTGTCGAGGCCCGAGTCGAGGTGGTCCCAGGGGAGGACCTCCTCGTAGGTGCGCTCGCGGGTGGTGTACCAGGCGACGTCCACGCCGAATTCGGGGAGCGTCTTCTCGGCGGCGATCATCCAGCGGTCGTAGCTGAAGTGCTCGCGCCAGCCGTCGAACCGGCCGCCGCTCTCGTAGACCGCGCGGATGACGGAGCCGATGCGGCGGTCGCCGCGGGAGAGGAGGCCCTCGACGATGCCGGGCTTGCCGTCGTGGTAGCGGAAGCCGATGGAGCGGCCGTACTTCTTGTCGCCGCGGATCTTGTCGCGGAGCTTCTGGAGGCGGGCGTCCGTCTCCTCGGCGGAGAGCTGCGGGGCCCACTGGAACGGCGTGTGCGGCTTGGGCACGAAGCCGCCGATGGAGACCGTGCAGCGGATGTCGTTCTGCCCCGAGACCTTTCGGCCCTCGGCGATCACGTTGACGGCCATGTCGCCGATCTGGAGGACGTCGTCGTCCGTCTCCGTGGGCAGGCCGCACATGAAGTACAGCTTCACCTGGCGCCAGCCGTTGCCGTACGCCGTCGAGACGGTCCGAATCAGGTCCTCTTCCGAGACCATCTTGTTGATGACCTTGCGGATGCGCTCGGAGCCGCCCTCGGGCGCGAACGTCAGCCCGGAGCGGCGGCCGTTGCGCGTCAGCTCGTTGGCGAGGTCGATGTTGAAGGCGTCGACGCGGGTGGACGGCAGCGACAGGCCGACCTTGTCGTCCGTGTACCGGTCCGCGAGCCCCTTGGCGATGTCGCCGATCTCCGAGTGGTCCGCGGAGGACAGCGACAGCAGGCCGACCTCCTCGAAGCCCGTCGCCTTGAGCCCCTTGTCCACCATGTCGCCGATGCCGGTGATCGACCGCTCCCGCACCGGGCGCGTGATCATGCCCGCCTGGCAGAAACGGCAGCCCCGGGTGCAGCCGCGGAAGATCTCCACGGACATGCGCTCGTGCACGGTCTCCGCGAGCGGCACCAGCGGCTGCTTCGGGTACGGCCACTCGTCGAGGTCCATGACGGTGTGCTTGGACACCCGCCACGGCACGCCCGAACGGTTCGGCACGACGCGCGCGATCCGACCGTCGGCCAGGTACTCGACGTCGTAGAAGCGCGGTACGTACACGCTGCCGGTCCGCGCGAGGCGCAGCAGCACCTCGTCCCGTCCGCCGGGGCGGCCCTCGGCCTTCCAGTCCCGGATGATGTCCGTGATCTCCAGGACCGCCTGCTCGCCGTCGCCGACGACCGCGCAGTCGATGAAGTCCGCGATCGGCTCGGGATTGAACGCGGCGTGGCCGCCGGCCAGCACGATGGGGTGGTCGACCGTACGGTCCTTGGACTCCATCGGGATGCCCGCGAGGTCCAGGGCCGTGAGCATGTTGGTGTAGCCGAGTTCCGTGGAGAACGACAGCCCGAACACGTCGAAGGCGCCGACAGGGCGGTGCGCGTCCACCGTGAACTGCGGGACCTTGTGCTCGCGCATCAGCTCCTCAAGGTCCGGCCAGACGCTGTACGTGCGCTCGGCCAGGACGTCCGGGCGCTCGTTGAGCACCTCGTAGAGGATCATGACGCCCTGGTTGGGCAGCCCGACCTCGTACGCGTCGGGGTACATGAGCGCCCAGCGGACAGCGCAGGCGTCCCAGTCCTTGACGGTGGAGTTCAGCTCACCGCCGACGTACTGAATGGGCTTCTGCACATGCGGGAGCAGAGCTTCGAGCTGTGGGAAGACCGAATCGACAGACATCGAGAACTTTCCTGAGCTGACTGGGGGGCGACTCTCTAGCGTAACGCCCCCGGAGCGCCCCGTCGCACGGCGTTCGGCCAGGGCGGGACGGGCGCGTACGTCCGTTCACCGCGCGAAGTCCGCCCTCGGCTCGTTCGCACCCGACGCCATGGCCTCCGCCTCCTCCTTCGTCAGCCACCGGCGCACGCGCGGCGCGGGCGGCGGCGGCTCGCCCTTGAGGGCCGCGATCCGGTCCGGCATCAGCCGCGTCCCGTTGCGCATCAGCCCCTCCTCGCAGTCCGCCGCCGCCCGCTCCTCCCGCCCGTACAGCACCCCGTACGTGAACGCGCTCTCCCCCGCGTCCTGCGCGTGCGCCGCCAGTTCCCGCAGGGCCTCGCGCGCCATGACGCTGTCCTGGTGCTCGCCCAGCAGGCTCTGGAGCGCCTTGGCGTGCGCGGCGACGCGCTCGGCCGGTTCGCCGAGCGCGGGCGCGGCCGCCTCCGCCGCGTACCGCGCGCGCTTCGCCGACTTGCGGGCCTCGTGCATGGCGGTGTCGCGCCGGGGGCCCGGCGGCGCCTCCAGGGCCTCGGAGATCTGTCCGCCCAGCCGCTCGTAGTCCCGCAGCACGGCCGCCGCCAGCGCGTTCTCGGGGCGCTTCGGGCGCAGCGGCGGGTCCGAGACGAGCGCGGCGAGGGTGTCCAGGAGCGTCAGATAGCGCTCGCCGTCGAGCACGGCGAGCAGCCGGCGCCGCGAACCGTGGCGGCGGGCGCGGGACCAGGTGCGCAGCCGGGCGCTGACCGGGCCCGTGCGCAGTTCGCCCGGCAGCCTGCCGAGGGCGGCCGTCAGCCGTTCGGTGAGCACCTCACGGTCCCGGTCGATGCCCAGTTCGCCCGCCAGCCAGCGCAGTTCGACGCCGATGGGGTCGGTGGCCGCGCGGTCGAGGACCTTCCCGTACGAGCGCAGCGCGCTGCGGGCCCGCCGGGTCGCCACCCGCATCTGGTGCACGGAGTCGGGCTGGTCGCGGCGTACGGCCGGGTCGAGCCGGACGACGGCGTCCACCTGCCGCCGTACGTACGCCAGCACGTGGTCGACGGCGGCGCGCGCGGCCGGGGGCGGGGACGGGTCCAGCGGCGGGTCCGGCTGCTTCTCCGGGAGGGACGAGGAGGGCATAAGGCCCGCCTTCCCGCCCTTCGCACCCTCCGGTTCCGTCTCCCGCAGCCCCCGCGCCAGCTTCGAATCGTCCGCCGCGGGCCGCAGCCCCGCCTTGGTGAGCTTCTTCTCCACGGCGTCGAGGAGCGCCTCGCCGCCCCGTTCGGCCAGCTCCACCTCGACCTCGGACCACCGCGCGGTCCGCTCCCCGCTCCCGGCGTCCAGCCGCCGCGCCAGGACGGAGTCGACGGCGACCTCCGCGAGCTGCCGGCCGTCGCCGTCCAGCAGCCGGTGCACGCCGCGGCGGGTGCGCAACCGCAGCAGCGGTACGAGCGCCGCGGTCCGTACCCGCGACCGTACGAGCGCGGCGAGCGCGCCCGGCACGGCGTCGGCGAGCGGGGCGCGGACCTCGTCGCGCACGCCCGGGGAGACCGGCAGCTTGAGGTGCCAGCCCGCGTCGCCGCCGCCGGTGCGCCGCCGCAGGGTGATGCCGGCGGCGGCCAGGCGGCGGTCGGCGGTGTCGTAGTAGACGGCGTCGAGTTCGACGACGCCGTCGTCCGCCACGGTCTTGACCCGGCTCACGCCGGTCAGCGAGGGCAGCCGGGCCGTACCGGCCGCTTCGTACTTCCGCTCGTACTCGCGCACGGTGTCCGCCATGGCCCGGAATCTAGTCGCGGGCCGGGCCCCTGGGCAGCCCCCGCGCGGGGCGCGGCGGACTCAGGCCGAGAGCGGCCGCTGCACCTTGATCGATTGGAGTAGCCCTATGGCGATCCAGGCGGCGAACATCGACGATCCGCCGTAGGAGACGAAGGGCAGCGGCAGGCCGGTGACGGGCATGATGCCGAGCGTCATGCCGATGTTCTCGAACGCCTGGAAGGCGAACCAGGCGATGATCCCGGCGGCGACGACGGTGCCGTACAGCTCGGTGGTGTCGCGGGCGATGCGGCAGGCGCGCCACAGGACGACGCCGAGCAGCACGATGATCAGGCCCGCTCCTATGAAGCCGAGTTCCTCACCCGCGACGGAGTAGATGAAGTCGGTCTGCTGCTCGGGGACGAACTGGCCGGTGGTCTGGGAGCCGTGGAAGAGGCCGGAGCCGGTGAGGCGGCCGGAGCCGATGGCGATACGGGCCTGGTTGGTGTTATAGCCGACGCCGGCCGGGTCGAGGGCGGGGTTGGCGAAGGCCGCGAAGCGGTTGATCTGGTACTCGTCGAGGACGCCGAGCTGCCAGATCAGGACGCAGCCCGCGACGCCCGCGCCGATCAGCCCGGCGATCCAGCGGTTGGAGGCGCCGGAGGCGAGCAGCACGGCGAGGACGATCACGACGAGGACCATGACCGAGCCGAGGTCCGGCATCAGCAGGATGATCAGGATCGGCAGCGCGGCGAGGCCGAGGGCCTGGAGGACCGTGCGGTGGTCGGGGTAGGGGCGGTCGCCCGCGTCGACCTTGGCGGCCAGCAGCATGGCCATGCCGAGGGTGATCGTGATCTTGATGAACTCGGAGGGCTGGATGGAGAAGCCCGCGGGGAGCTGGATCCAGGAGCGCGCGCCGTTGATGGTGGCGCCCAGCGGGGTGAGGACGGCGGCGGTGAGGATCACCGAGACGCCGTACAGGATGGGGACGGCGCCGCGCAGGGTGCGGTGGCCGAGCCAGATGGTGCCGACGGCGAGGGCGATCCCTATGCCGATGTTGAGGGCGTTGCGGAGCAGGAAGTAGTACGGGTCGCCGTGGTTGAGCTCGGTGCGGCCGCGGGTGGCGGAGTAGACGAGCAGGGTGCTCAGCGCGGACAGCGCGAGGGCGGCCAGCAGCATGAGCCAGTCGAGGCGGCGCACGATGGAGTCGCGGGCGAGGAGCTTGCGCCAGGCGGAGCGCTCGGGCGCGTAGCGGCTGATGGAGAAGCCGTGAGTGGTGGTCACTGCTTCCGCCTCCCGATGGGCTGGGCCTCGATGGAGCCGTCGCTCTCGATCGTGGGGAGCTTGGCCTCGGGGCGCGGCAGGAGCGCCTTCTTCTCGTCGACGTGGCCCTTGTCGTCGACTCCGTAGAGGGCGTCGTAGATCTTGCGCACGGCGGGCCCGGAGGCGCCGGAGCCGGTGCCGCCCTGGGAGATGGTCATGACGACCGTGTAGTCCTTGGTGTACGTCGTGAACCAGGAGGTGGTCTGCTTGCCGTAGACCTCCGCGGTACCGGTCTTGGCGTGCATCGGGATCTGCTTCTGCGGCCAGCCCTGGAACCGCCAGGCGGCGCTGCCGCGGGTCGCGACGCCCGCGAGCGCGGAGTCGAGCTGGTCGCGGGTCTTGCCCTTGAAGGGCAGCTTGCCGTGGGACTTGGGCGCGATCTCCTCGACGTGCTTGCCGTCGGGGCTGACGACGGCCTTGCCGACGGTGGGGTTGTAGAGGGTGCCGCCGTTGCTGATGGCCGAGTAGATGGTGGCCATCTGGATGGGGGTGACGAGGGTGTCGCCCTGGCCGATGGAGTAGTTGACGGAGTCGCCGGCGCGCATCCGCATGCCGGATTCGCAGTTCTCCTTGGCGATCTTCCCGGCGTAGCTGTCGTCGTCCTTGCCCTGCTTGCACCAGGAGTCCTTGTTGGCCTCCCAGTACTTCTTCTTCCACTGGCGGTCGGGGACCCGGCCGCTGACCTCGTTGGGGAGGTCGACGCCGGTCTCGTTGCCGAGGCCGAACTGGTGCGCCGTCTTGTAGAACCAGTCGTTGGGGTGCTTGGGGTTGTTGCCGCCGTCCTTCTGCCACTGGCGGTAGGCCAGGTCGTAGAAGACGGTGTCGCAGGAGACCTCCAGGGCGCGGCCGAGGTTGATCGGTCCGTACCCCTTGGACTCGAAGTTCTTGAAGACCTGGTTGCCGATGCTGTACGAGCTGGAGCAGTTGTACTTGCCGTCGAAGTCGTATCCGGCGTTGACGGCGGCGGTCGCGGAGATGGCCTTGAAGACCGAGCCGGGGGCGGACTGGCCCTGGATGGCGCGGTTGAGCAGCGGGTAGTTGGAGTCCTTGCCGGTGAGCTGCTTGTAGTCCTTGCCGGAGATGCCGCCGACCCAGGCGTTGGGGTCGTAGGTGGGGTTGGAGGCCATGGCGACGACGCGGCCGGTCTTGGCCTCCATCACGACGACGGAGCCCGCGTCGGCCTTGTAGTTGCGGCCGGTGTTCTTGTCGAACTCCTTGCGGGCGTCCTTCATCGCCTGGTCGAGCTCTTTCTCCGCTATGGCCTGGACCCGCGCGTCGATGCTGGTGACGAGGTTGGAGCCGGGCTGCGACTTGTCGCTCTTGGCCTTGCCGATGACGCGGCCGAGGTTGTCGACCTCGTAGCGGGTGACGCCCGCGGTGCCGCGCAGCACGGAGTCGTACTGGCGCTCCAGTCCGGAGCGGCCGATCTGGTCGGAGCGCAGCAGCGGGGAGCGGGTGTTCTTGGCCTTGGTGATCTCGTCGTCGGTGACGGGCGAGAGGTAGCCGAGCACCTGGGCGGTGTTGGACTTGCCGGGGCCCGCGTAGCGGCGTACGGGCGTGGGCTCGGCGGTGATGCCGGGGAAGTCCTCGGCGCGCTCGCGGATCTGGAGGGCCTGCTGCGTGGTGGCCTCGTCGGTGATGGGGATGGGCTGGTAGGGCGAGCCGTTCCAGCAGGGGCGGGGCGTCTTGGCGTCGCAGAGCCGGACCTTGGCGGCGACCTCGTCGGCCTTGAGGCCGAGGACGTCGGCGAGGCGGCCGAGGACGGCCTTGCCGCGGTCCTTCATCCGCATCAGCTCGGTGCGGTCGGCGGTGACGACGAGCCGGGTCTCGTTGTCGGCGAGCGGCACGCCGCGGGCGTCCAGTATCGAGCCGCGGGTGGCGGGGTCGACGACCTGCTGGATGTGGTTGTTGGCGGCTTCGGCGGTGTATTCGTCGCCGTTGCGGATCTGGAGGTACCAGAGGCGGCCGCCGAGGGTCAGCAGGAGGGAGAAGACCAGGATCTGGATGATGATGAGCCGGATGTTGACGCGGGACGTCCGGCCGGTCTCCGGGATGTTGGTCACGATGCCCCTTCCTGTCGCTGACCGTGGTCCTGGTCCGGGCGGGTGCGGTACGGGCCCGTGAGCGTCGGAAGCGGCCTCACAGGCGCTTGACCCCCTTGAGCCGGCCCGCCTTGCCCTTCGTCTGCTTGGTGAGCAGCCCGCCGCGCTGGCCGCCGATGCCCGAGCCCTTGCCGAGCTTGCCGCCGCGGCCGGCGCCGTACGAGGTCAGCCAGGTGCTCTCGCCGCCCGCCGAGCCCGAGGTGCTCTCCCCGGCGAGCGGGTCGTACTCGGTGCGGCGGGCCAGGGCCATGATCACCGGCACGGTGAAGGGGGCGAGCAGCACGTCGTAGAGGGCTGCGGTGAACACGAGGCTGGTGATGCCCACGTGGCGGGCGGCGGAGTCGCCGACGAGGGAGCCGACGCCCGCGTACAGCAGGGTGGAGCCGATGGCCGCGGCGAGGACGACGACGAGCGGTCCGACGGCCGAGCGGAGCCGGCCGTTGTCGGGCTTGACGAGTCCGGCGAGGTAGCCGATCAGGCAGAGCACGAGGGCGTAGCGGCCGGCGGCGTGGTCGGCGGGCGGCGCGAGGTCGGCGAGCAGCCCGGCACCGAAGCCGATGAGGCAGCCGGCGACGTGTCCGTAGACGAGGGCGAGGCTGACGACGACGAGCAGCAGCAGGTCGGGGACGGCGCCGGGCAGGTGGAGCCGGGCGAGGACGCAGACCTGGACCACGAGGGCGACGACGACCAGGAGCGTGGCGAGCAGGGTCCGGTTGAGGCGCATCGGTCAGCTCCTGGGGCTGGCGCCCGTGGTGGGGGTGGCGGTGACCGTCACCGTCGGCGTGGGCTTGGGCTTGTCCTTCGGGGGCAGCACGGTGTCCCGCGGGTCCTGGCGCGGCGGCTGGACGACGACGCCGACGACGTCGAGCTTGGTGAAGCCGACGAAGGGCCGTACCTGGAGGGTGCGGGTCAGGTCGCCGTGCGAGGGGTCGACGCGGATCACCTCGCCGACCGGGACGCCGGGGACGAAGGGCTTGTCCTTGCTGGAGCCGAAGGTGACGAGGCGGTCGCCCTTCTTCACGGCGGCCTTGCCGTTGAGGAGTTCGACCTTGAGCGCGCCCTCGCCCTGGCCGCCCGCGAAGCCGATCTCGCCGGTCTTCTCCATCCGGGTGCCGACGGTGAACTTGGGGTCGCCGGCGAGCAGCACGGTGGCGGTGGTGGCCGAGACGGTGGTGACGCGGCCGACGAGGCCGTCGCCGTTTATGACGGTCATGTCGCGCCTCAGGCCGTCGTTCGCGCCCGCGTCGATGGTGACGGTCCAGGAGAAGCCCTGGGCCGCTCCTATGGCGATGACCTGGGCGCCCTTGATGCCGTACTGGCCGGCTCCGGCGGTCTTGAGCAGCTTGTCGAGCTCGCGGGCCCGGCCGCGGTTGCGGTCGTCGCTGCCGAGCTTCTGCCGCAGGGCGGTGTTCTCGCGCTCCAGTTCGCTGATCCGGCTGTGCCGGCCGCCGGAGTCGCGGACGGCCGCGACGGCGTTGCCGACGGGGTCGACGGCGGCGGCGACGCCCCGTTCGACCGGGCCGAAGGCGGATGCGGCGACGCGGCGGGCGCCGTCGAGCGGGGACTGCTCGCCGCCGCGGATATCCATCGTGATCAGTGCGAACGCGACGGCGACCAGCAGCACCAGTAGCAGCCGGCTCTCTCGTGTGTCCCTCACGTGCGGCGGCGTGCCCTTCTCGTCGGGCCGGTCGGCTGCGGGCCCGGACCGGTCATCGGGAGCGTTAGGACCTGTCCTGGGGATCAGGGTCGATCAGGGGGCGAAGGCCCTCGTGCCTGTACATCAACGACCTGTATATCAACGATCCGCCGCGCAGATGGTCGTCGTCCGTGCCGGTGTGCCCCTCCCGGCCGGGGGCCCCGGCGGGAAGGCGGCACACGGTGGTCATCTGCGGGGCTGGGCGTCCAGTACCTGCTGGAGCGCCTCGAACTCCTCGACGCACTTGCCGGAGCCGAGGGCGACGGAGTCCAGCGGGTCCTCGGCGATGTGGATCGGCATGCCGGTCTCGCGGCGCAGCCGCTCATCGAGGCCGCGGAGCAGGGCGCCGCCTCCGGTGAGCACGATGCCGCGGTCCATGACGTCGCCGGAGAGCTCCGGGGGGCACTTGTCGAGGGTGGTCTTGACCGCGTCGACGATGGAGTTGACGGGCTCCTCGATGGCCTTGCGGACCTCGGCGGCGGAGATCACCACGGTCTTGGGGAGGCCGGAGACGAGGTCGCGGCCGCGGATCTCGGTGTGCTCGTCCTTGTCGAGGTCGTACGCCGAGCCGATGGTGATCTTGATGCTCTCGGCGGTGCGCTCGCCGAGGAGGAGGCTGTACTCCTTCTTGATGTGCTGGATGATCGCGTTGTCCAGCTCGTCGCCGGCGACGCGGATGGACTGCGCCGTGACGATTCCGCCGAGCGAGATGACGGCGACCTCGGTGGTGCCGCCGCCGATGTCGACGACCATGTTGCCGGTGGCCTCGTGGACCGGCAGGCCGGAGCCGATCGCGGCGGCCATCGGCTCCTCGATGATGTGCACCTGGCGGGCGCCGGCCTGGGTGGACGCCTCGATGACGGCGCGGCGCTCGACGCCGGTGATGCCGGAGGGCACGCAGACCACGACGCGCGGGCGGGCCATCCACCGGCGCTTGTGGATCTTGAGGATGAAGTAGCGGAGCATCCGCTCGGTGATCTCGAAGTCCGCGATCACGCCGTCCTTGAGGGGGCGCACGGCCACGATGTTGCCGGGGGTCCGGCCGATCATCTTCTTGGCCTCGGCGCCGACCGCCAGAATGCCGCCGGTGTTGGTGTTGATGGCGACGACCGACGGCTCGTTGAGGACGATGCCGCGGCCTCTGACGTACACCAGCGTGTTGGCGGTCCCGAGGTCGACAGCCATGTCACGGCCGATGAACGACATGTTGTTCCCCATGAGGATACGTCTGGCCTTCCCAGCTGGAGCGATGCTTACTTGAGGGCGGCAGGTTGCGGTGCGCCACGGGGCGCGGGAGCTTCCATCGTAGTCTCGCCCGCTCGAACGCGGTGCGAGGGTTCCTCCGCCATTGTCAGCGGAATATGAGCCTGCCCCAGTAATGGGGACGCCGTGTCGGGGTGACGGGTTCCCCCGTTCGCCGCGGAAAGGACCGCCGGGCGACCGAGGAGTATCGGTCGCCCCTGGTCAGCAGGGTACGGGGGTGACTTCGCGTCAGACGGCGGCCGGGAAGAAAATCTTGATTTCGCGCTCCGCGGACTCCTCGGAGTCCGAGGCGTGGATGAGGTTCTCCCGGGTGATGGTCCCGAAGTCGCCACGGATGGAGCCGCCCTGAGCCTTGATCGGGTCCGTGGGACCGGCCAGCGTCCGCACCCCCTCGATGACCCGCTCGCCCTCGACGATCAGCGCCGCCACCGGGCCGGAGGACATGAAGGCCAGCAGCGGCTCGTAGAACTCCCGGCCCACGTGCTCCGCGTAGTGCTGCTCCAGGATCGCCCGGTCCAGGGTCCGCAGCTCCAGCGCGCTGATCGTCCAGCCCGCCTTGCGCTCGATACGGCCGATGATCTCGCCGACGAGTCCGCGCGCGACCGCGTCGGGCTTGAGGAGGACGAGGGTGCGCTGGCTCACGGGATGGGCTCCTTCGGTGCGTACGGCAAGAGTGTTACGGCAAGAGAGTGATCCGAGGCTACAGGGGCGAGGGGCCGGGCCGTCACGCAGCGTCAGGCGAGGCCGCGAACCGGGCCTTCGCCTCGTCCACCTTCCGGCCGAAGTGCACCGACGCCCACCACAGCCCGCCGAAGACGACGCCCAGGATGAACATCATCGGCACCACGAACCCGCTGGCGACCAGCCCGATCTGGAGCAGCCAGCCGAGTTGCACGCCGCCGGGCCGGCTCAGCATCCCGCACAGCAGCACGCTGAGCGCCATCGCGGTGCCGCTGACCGCCCAGACCGTGCCCGCCGACAGGTCGCTCGTCTGCATGGCGACCAGCCCGGCGAAGCCGATGACGAAGAATTCACCGATCAGAGTGGACGCGCACAAGGTACGCATTTCAGTCCCTCCCCAGCAGCATGCGCGCCTCGCCGACCGTGATCACGGACCCCGTCACCAGGACCCCGGCGCCGGAGAACTCGCCCTCCTCCTCGGCCAGCGTGATCGCCGCCTCCAGCGCGTCGTCCAGACGCGGTTCGACCTGCACCCGGTCCGGCCCGAACACCTCGACCGCGACGCCCGCCAGCTCGTCCGCGTCCATCGCGCGGTGGCTGGAGTTCCGGGTCACCACGACCTCGGTGAAAATCGGCTCGAAAGCTTCCAGCAGGCCCCGTACGTCCTTGCCCTCGCTCGCCCCGACGACCCCGATCAGCCGGCTGAAGCCGAACGCCTCGGTGACCGCCTCGGCCGCGGCCCGCGCGCCGCCCGGATTGTGGGCCGCGTCCAGCACCACGGACGGGCTGCGCCGCACGACCTCCAGCCGGCCCGGCGAGACGACCGCCGCGAAGGCGGTGCGGATCGCGTCGATGTCGAGCGTACGGGCGTGCTCCGAGCCGATCCCGAAGAACGCCTCCACGGCCGCCAGCGCCACCGCCGCGTTGTGCGCCTGGTGCGCCCCGTACAGCGGCAGGAAGATGTCCGGGTACTCGCCGCCGAGCCCGCGCAGCGTCAGCAGCTGCCCGCCGACCGCGACCTCGCGGGAGACCACGCCGAACTCCATGCCCTCGCGGGCCACCGTGGCGTCCACCTCGACGGCCCGCTTGAGCAGCACCTGGGCGGCGTCCACCGGCTGCTGCGCGAGGACGACCGTCGCGTCCTTCTTGACGATCCCGGCCTTCTCCGAGGCGATCTCGCCGGGGGTGGAGCCAAGCCGGTCGGTGTGGTCGAGGGAGATGGGGGTGACCACGGCGACCGATCCGTCGATGACGTTGGTCGCGTCCCAGGTGCCGCCCATGCCGACCTCGACGACGGCTACGTCCACCGGGGCGTCCGCGAAGGCCGCGTACGCCATGGCGGTGAGCACCTCGAAGAAGGAGAGCCGGAAGCCCTGCCGCTCGTCGGTCATCCGCACGTACGGCTCGATGTCGCGGAACGTCTCGACGAACCGCTCGGGCGCGATCGGCGCGCCGTCCAGGCTGATCCGCTCGGTGACCGACTGGACGTGCGGGCTCGTGTAGCGGCCCGTACGGAGGTCGAAGCCGCCGAGCAGCGCCTCGATCATGCGGGCGGTGCTGGTCTTGCCGTTGGTGCCGGTGATGTGGATCGAGGGGTAGGCGCGCTGCGGCTGCCCCAGGATGTCCATCAGCGCCTCGATGCGCACCAGCGACGGGTCGAGCTTGGTCTCGCCCCAGCGCCCCGCGAGCTCCGTCTCCACCTCGCGCAGCGCGCGCTCCACCTCGGGGTCGGCCGGGCGGGCGGGCACGCCGTCGCCCTGCGGCGGCCCCGACTGGGCGCGCAGGGTCCGGCTGCCCGCCTCGATCACCGCCAGGTCCGGGTCGCGGCCGGTCTCGGCCGCGGTGATCTCGTCGAACTCATCGACCGCTCCGGCCTCGCCGGCCTCGTCGAACCGGTCGGGGCCGTCGCTCTGGGCGTCGTCGTTTCGGGGGCGCTCACTCACGCCGCCCAGTCTACGGAGAACGCGGTGGTGGTAGGGGTCAACCCAGGGCTGCCCGCATCATGGCCTTCGCCACGGGGGCGGCCTGGCCGTTGCCGGAGACCTCGGCCCGCTCGGCGTCGCTGGACTGGACCATGACGGCGACCGCGATCTGCTTGCCGTGGCCGTCCTGCGCGTAGGAGACGAACCAGGCGTACGGCTTGCCGCTGTTGTCCACGCCGTGCTGCGCGGTGCCGGTCTTGCCGCCGACGGTCAGCCCGTCGATCTTCGCGTTGCCGCCGGTGCCCTTCTCGACCACGGTCCGCATGGCGGACTGGAGCTGGCGGGCGGTGTCCGCGGACATCACCCGGCCGTCCTTGTACGGGCGCGGCTTCGTGACGTCCAGCGCGCCGGCGCTGCCGTCGGTGGTGCGGTCCACCACGTAGGGGGTCATCAGCTTGCCGTCGTTCGCGATCGCGGAGGTGACCATGGCCATCTCCAGCGGCGTGGCGGTGACATCGAACTGGCCGAAGCCGGAGAGCCCGGTCTGCGCCGCGTTCATCCCCGACGGGAAGACGCTCTTGTAGGCGCGGGCCGGGACGTCGACCTTGCTGTCGTTGAAGCCGAACTTCTCCGCCTGCTCGCTCAGCCTGTGCTCGCCGAGGTGGACCGCGACGTTCGCGAAGACGGTGTTGCACGAGTACTGGAGGGCCTCGCGGAGGGTGGCGT
This sequence comes from Streptomyces sp. NPDC050617, assembly GCF_040654795.1. Lineage (NCBI taxonomy): Bacteria > Bacillati > Actinomycetota > Actinomycetes > Kitasatosporales > Streptomycetaceae > Streptomyces > Streptomyces sp. NPDC050617. The sequence goes on from NZ_JBFAIS010000025.1 coordinate 123,219, forward strand.
TCTCGCAGGGGTCCGCGGCGCTCTCGTTGTGCACATAGGTGTGGGTGCCCGGCAGCAGATAGGGGTCGGGCGTCCTGGTCTTCTCGTCGATGGACGAGTAGAGGCCGTTCTCCAGCGCCGCCGCGGCCACCACCAGCTTGAAGGTCGAGCCGGGCGCGAGCGGCTGGCGCAGGGCGCGGTTGACCATCGGCTGCGCGGGGTCCTTCTGGAGCTTCTCCCACGCCTTCTGGTCGGCGGCGGACTGGCCCGCGAAGCTCCCCGGATCGTACGAGGGGGTGCTGGCCATGCCGAGGATCTTCCCGGTCGCGGGGTCGAGGGCGACGGCCGCGCCGGTCTTGCCGCCCAGCGCCTTGTACGCGGCCTTCTGCACGGCCGGGTCGATGGTGGTGATCACGTCGCCCGGCTTCGGGGACTCCCGCAGCAGCGCCTGGCCGGGGTTCTTCAGCCGGGGGTCGGTGCCGTCGAGTACGGGCTGGTCCAGGGCCTCCAGCTGGGTGGAGCCGTAGATCTGGGAGGAGTAGCCGGTCACCGGGGCGTAGAGCGGGCCGTCCCGGTAGGTGCGCTTGTACTTGAGGTCGCCGTCGGTGGCGGCCGATCCGGTGACCGGGTCGCCGCCGACGACGATGTCGCCGAGCGGGTGCGCGTACTTCGCGATGGACAGCCGCTCGTTGTGCGGATTGTCGTCCAGGCCGCCCGCCTCGGCCGCCTGGACCCAGGTGACCCACACCAGCAGACAGAAGACGAGGAACAGGGAGAACACGGCGGTGCGCCGCACTGGCTTGTTCATCGGATGGCGCAACTCCTTCACGTACGGACACCCTGAAAACGGCCTTTCCGGGATCATTGGTTCCGCACGTCCATGAGAGACGGGTGAGAAACAGAGGCGGGTGAGAGACGTGGCGTCAGGGGACCAGGACCGGCTTCAAGCGGTCATGGAGGCGCTGCCGGAAGCGGCGGTCTTCCAGGGGCTCGGCAGCGTGGTCGTCGCCGTCAACCAGCGGTTCGTCGACATATTCGGGCTGGCCGGGATCGACACCGCCCCCGGCGCCCCGCTGGAGCCCATCGTCGAGTCCGTGTTCGCCCAGTACGCCGACCCGCCGCACTGGACCGTGGGGAACGCCATCGCCACCGGCGCCTTCCGCGTGCCGCGCTCCGCCGAGATCCCGCTCACCGACGGCCGGACCATCCTGCGCACGGTCGAGCCGCTGCGGCTGCGCGGCCAGCTCCTGGGGTCGCTGTGGACGGCGCGGGACATCACCGAGCACAAGCGCGCCGAACGCGACCTGGAGCGGGACAACCGGGCGCTGACCGAGCTGGCCCGGCGGCGCAACCGGTTCATGGCGTCCGCCTCGCACGAGCTGCGCACCCCGCTGGCGTCCATCCTCAGCTTCTGCGAGCTGCTGACCGACCCGGCCGCCGGGCGGCTCAGTGCGGACCAGCGGATGTTCCTGGAGGCGATCCACCGCAACGCCGAGCGGATACGGGGCGTGATCAGCGATCTGCTGGCGGCCACCACGACCCGCTCGGCCCAGCTGGAGCTGGAGTTTGCCGAGGTGCGCGTCCCGCGGATGCTGGAGAACGCCGTGCACGACCACATGGCCGCGGCGGCGGAGGCGGGCGTCTTCCTCAGCCTGGACTGCGCGGGCGGGCCGCCGCTGCGCGGGGACGAGCACCGGCTCCAGCAGGTGCTGGGAAACCTCCTGGAGAACGCCCTGAAGTTCACGCCGCGCGGCGGGAGCGTCGCGGTGAGGGCCGCGCCCCGCGGCGGCTGCTGGGAGATCGAGGTCGCCGACACCGGCATCGGCGTCCCGGAGGGGTTCCGGGACGAGATCTTCCAGGGGTTCGTACGGGCCCCCAACGCCCGCGGCGGCCGCTACCCCGGCACGGGGCTCGGCCTCGCGGTGAGCCGAGACACGGTCCAGCTGCACGGCGGCACCATCGGAGTCGCCGACGCGGAGGGCCGGGGCGCGGTCTTCCGCGTCCGGCTGCCGCTGCCCGCGCCCGACGCGCGGGACCCGTCATGACGCGCGTACTGGTCGTCGAGGACGACCCCGACCTCGCGCTCGCGCTGCGGGTGCTGCTCACCCGCTCCGGGTACGAGGTGGTGCACGCCGGGGACGGGCGGGAGGGGCTGCGGCGGCTCTTCGCCGACCGGCCCTCGCTCATGGTGCTCGACATCAACCTGCCGCGGCTGGACGGCTGGGAGGTGCTGGAGCGCACCCGCGACATGGCTGACCTGCCCGTCCTGCTGCTCACGGCGCGCGGCGCGGAGTCGGACCGGGTGCGCGGGCTGCGGGCCGGGGCGGACGACTATCTGCCCAAGCCGTTCGGGAACGAGGAGTTCCTCGCGCGCGTGGAGGCGCTGCTGCGGCGGGCGGGCCCTACCCAGTGGGCGACCGCCGAGTCCGCGCAGGGGCTGCAGCTGGTGCCCGAGCGGCGCTCGGCGGTCTGGCAGGGGCACGAGGTGCGGCTGAGCGGCATCGAGTACCGGCTGCTCCAGGTACTGGTCCGCAACCGGGGCCGGGTGGTGACCACCGAGCAGCTGCTGGCGCGGGTGTGGGACGACCCGGAGGGGGTGGGCACGGAGCGGGTGAAGTTCGCGGTGCTGCGGGTGCGCCGCAAGCTGCGGCAGGCCGCCGGGGGCGAGAGCGCCGACCCGCTGGAGTCCGTACGCGGCATGGGCTACCGCTACCGCACGCCCGAGGCGGGCCCTGGAGCCCGTGGCGAGGGGGACCCTGGCCCCTGATCCGAACGGGCCAAAGGTCCCTCATTTTCGCTTTTCGGACAACAGCAACCAAAGGACAACGGAACGCCACCCGGACGGGCAACCGACGGCCCGCACACTCACGTGCTGTAGCCGCCTGCCAGCTCCTGGAGTCCCCGTGTCCGTCGCCCTCCCGCCGCGCTCCGTCGCCGTCGTCCTCGGCACCCGCCCCGAACTCGTGAAGCTCACCGACCTCGTCCGCCTCCTCGGCCCCGCCGCACACCTCGTGCACACCGGCCAGCACTACGACGAGGAGCTCTCCGGACGGTTCCTCACCGAGCTGGGCCTGCCCGAGCCGACGTTCCTGACCGGCGTCGGCGGCCGCTCCCGCGCCGTACAGCTCTCCACCGCGCTGGCCCAGCTCGACGACCTCTTCACCGAGCAGCCGCCGCTCGCCGTCGTCGTCCAGGGCGACACCAACGCCGCCCTCTCCGGCGCGCTGGCCGCCAACGCCCGCGGCATCCCGCTGCTGCACGTCGAGGCCGGGCTGCGCAGCCACGACCGGAACATGCCCGAGGAGCACAACCGCGTCGTCATCGACCGCCTCGCCGACGTGCTGTGCGCGGCCACCGCCGAGAACCGCCGCAACCTGCTCGCCGAAGGCATCGCCGACCACCGGATCGCCGTCACCGGCAACACCGTCGTCGAGGCCGTACGGGGCCAGCTGCCCTCCGACGCCGACCGCGCCGACCTGCTCGTACGCCATGGCCTGACCGCCGACGGCTACGTCCTGGCGACCGTGCACCGGCCCGAGAACACCGACTCCCCCGCCGCCCTGCGCGCCATCCTCACCGAGCTGGCCGCACTCGCCGGGCAGCTCCCCGTCGTGCTGCCGCTGCACCCCCGCACCCGCGCCCGTATCGAGGCCGCCGGGCTGGAGGACCTCCTCGCGGGGCTGACCGTGTGCCGCCCCCTCGGCTACGGCGCGTTCCTGGCCCTCGCCCGGCACGCCGCGCTGCTCGTCTCCGACTCCGGCGGCATCCAGGAGGAGTGCACCGTCCTCGGCCGCCCGCTGATCGTGGTGCGCCGCTCCACCGAGCGCCCCGAGGCCATGGCCGACTTCGCCGACCTCGTCGAGCCCGGTCCGCGCCTCGGCGTCCTCGCCCGCCGCCGCCTCGCCGAGGGCCCGTACGGGCTGCGCCGGCTGGCCGCGCTCCCCAGCCCGTTCGGCGACGGCCGCGCCTCCGAGCGGATCACGGCGCTGCTCGCCGGAATCGCCGAGAACGCCGAGGCCGCCTCCGCGACCGAGCCCGCCGCCCCGCTCGCCACCGCGGCCTGACCCCGGAGACCCCGTGCCGACCACCCACACCCTGCTGCTCTGCTTCCCCTTCTTCCTGCTGCTGTGCTTCCTCCTGTACTGGGCGGGCGCGCGCTACTCCTATCTGCGCCGGCCCGCCGCCGAGAGCGGTGACGCCGCCGCCTTCGACTGGCACTTCTTCGTGCCGTGCCGGGACGAGGAGCCCGTCGTCGGCACCACCGTCGCCCGGCTCCGCGCCGGCTTCCCGCGGGCCCACGTATGGGTCATCGACGACGACAGCGACGACCGCACCGGCGCGATCGTCGAGGAGCTCGCCGCCGAGGACGGCCGGGTGCACCTCGTACGGCGACGGCGGCCCGACGCCCGCAAGGGCAAGGGCGCGGCGCTCAACGCCGCGTACGACGCGCTGAACCGATTCCTCGCCGACACCCCCGACGACCCGGCCCGCGACCGCGTCGTCGTCTGCGTCATCGACGCCGACGGCCAGCTCGACCCCGCCGCCCTCACCCGCGTCAGCGGCCCCTCCGGCCTCGGCGACCCCGAGATCGGCGGCGTGCAGGTCAGCGTCCGGATGCGGAACGTCGAGGAGCGCACCCCCATGCCCGGCCGCGGCCGGGCCCGCAACGCCGCCGCCCGACTGCTGGTCCGCATGCAGGACATGGAGTTCTCCGTCTCCAACGCGGGCATGCAGCTGCTGCGCACCCGCACCGGCTCCGTCGGCCTCGGCGGCAACGGCCAGTTCACCCGGCTGACCGCCCTCGACCGGATCGCGCAGGCGGAGCGCCGCCCCTGGCAGCAGGGCGCGCTGCTGGAGGACTACGAACTGGGCCTGCACATGATCCTGGGCGGCTACCGCGTCACGCACATCGCCGAGACCTGGGTCTCCCAGGAGGGCCTGCCGCTCGCCCGCCGCCACCTCACCCAGCGCACCCGCTGGGCCCAGGGCAACCTCCAGTGCGTGCGCTACGCGCCGCGCATCGTCTCCTCCCGGCACTACGGCGGCCGGGGCGTCCTGGAGACCCTCTACACCTTCTTCCAGCCCGTCGCGCACCTGGCGACGCTGGTGCTCACCGGCGTCATGCTCGCCTTCCTCGGGCTCGCCGCCGCCGACGAGGGCGCGGGCACGGTCCTGGGCCGCGTCCTCGCGCTCTGGCCCCTGCTGATCGCGCTGACCGCGGTCTCCGTGCTGCCGTTCGTCCTGTGGGGCCCGGTCTACCGCCGGGACCGCGCGCCCGGCCGCTCCCTGCTGGTCTCCCTGGTGTGGGGGCTCGCGCTGTGGCTGTACGCGTACCATCTCTTCCCGGCGTCCGCGCGGGCCTTCGTCCGCATGCTGCGGGGCCGCAACGGCTGGGCGAAGACCCGCCGCAACGCGGAGCGGACGCTGACGGGCGGCCCGGTGGCCGTGGAGAGCTGAGCGGCCGCTCACCCCCGTCGATCCCCCGCCAGGAGCCGGGGGCCCGTGCCCGCCGGGCAACCTATGAGGCTGCTGTGGCATCTTCTACGGCGGGCTTTGCGCCGGGAGAAGCCCCCGGCGGGGAAACGGGAGTTGAGCGTGCCGGCAATCAGTCAGCGGATGCACTTGATGCTGCTCACCGGGTGGGCCGCCCTGTGGTTCGCCGTGGTGGAGCCGAACGGCGGCTTCTCCTGGCACTATCTGCGGGCCGGCGGCGAGCTGATCTACCAGGGCGCGTCCGGCGGCGGCGACGGCGGACTGAACCTGTACGCGCACCACCCCGAGCTCCAGATGGGCCCGATCAGCTTCCTGGTGGCCGGGCTGTTCAACCCGTTCTCCGAGCACACCGGGCAGTTCCTGGCCGCGCTCGTCATGTCGGTGCTCGGCCTGGTCATCGTGGTCCTCGCCGGGCGCAGCGCCGCCACGTACTTCCTCGGCACCGGCACCAACCACCAGCGGCTGCGCCAGCGCGTCCTCATCGCGGGACTCGCGTTCATCCCCATGTGGATCGAGGTCTCGGTCCGCTTCGGCCACCTCGACGACGTGCTCGCGCTGTTCTTCACGGCGCTGGCCGTACGGTCCATCACCCGCGGCAACGCGGTGACGACCGGCATCTTCCTGGCCATGGCCATGGACTCGAAACCGACCGCGCTGGCCTTCATGCCGCTGCTCCTGGCCCTCCCCAAGGGCCAGTGGCTGAAGGCGGGCATATGGTGCGCGGGCCTGGTCGCCGTGGCCTGGCTGCCGTTCTTCGTCGTCGACCCGCACTCCTTCGCCGCCGCGAAGTTCGCCATCCCCAACCACCCGGCGTCCGCCCTGCGCTGGCTCGGCGTGGGCGACCCGGAGACCCCCGGCTGGGACCGCCCCGCGCAGGCCGCGCTGGGTCTCGTACTGGGCTGCATAGCCGTCTGGCGCGGCCGCTGGGCGGCGGTCGTGCTGCTGGGCGCCAACGCCCGTATCGTCCTGGACCCCAGCGTCTACACCTACTACACGGCGTCCGTGCTCCTCGGCACCCTGCTCTGGGACGTCGTCGGCCAGCGCCGCCTGGTCCCCTGGTGGAGCTGGCTGGCCCTGATCACCCTGTACGGCAGCGTCTTCGTCGTCCACGACGACTCGATCAAGGGGCTGATACGGCTCGCGTTCGTGGCCGTGTCCACCGCGTACGTCCTGCTGTGGCCGGTACGCGAGCGGCAACGGCAGCGGCCCGGACGCCGCGGGCCCCTCGCCCACAGAAGGGACGAGGGGCCCGCGGAGGCGGCCTGGAAGGCGGGGCTCACTCCGGACCGCCCCCGGAGCGACGGGACCGGCTGAACTTCGGGGGGGGGGGGGCGGGGGGCCCCCCCCCCCCCCCCCCCCCGAACCCGGGGGCCGCCCGCGGGGGGCCCCCCCCCGGCGCCGGGGGGACCGCCGGGTGGCCGGGCC